>JBEDKT010000272.1:0-3015 GCA_041172025.1 Bacteroidota bacterium | reverse complement strand
TAATGTTTTCAATGTTAGGATTGACACACCAATAGCACAGCCATTATTAGTTCCGCAGTTAGAACCCATCAATAAAAAAATTGGAGACACTTTGTTTTTGAATGCTAAAACCAGTGAATCCGCAACCATTGCATTCAGTTATAATGACACTATTATAAATACTGCTTCAGCGTCAACCAATTTTTCTACTTATAAAGTAATAAATAAAGTGGGGAATCAAATGGTGCGCGTTCAGGCAGACAATGGAACTAGTATTGTAAAGGACTCCGTACAGTTTTTGGTAGCAGGGGATATTACTATTGCTGATTTACCTACAGGGGCTAAAGATGGTGTTAATTACGAAGCAGGGGATACTTCGGCTATACTAGTTTTATATGCACCTAAAAAGTTTAGTGTTAATGTAATTGGAGATTTTAATAATTGGCAAGCAAGCCTTCCTTATGTAATGAAAATGACAAGGGATAGTGCTAGGTTTTGGACAAGAATAACAGGACTAACACCAGGTGTTGAATATGCTTATCAATATATAATTGATGGCAGCTTGGTTGTAGCTGATTACAATACAGAAAAAGTACTAGACCCTTCACACGACTCGTATATACCAAGTGCCACTTATCCTAATTTAAAGCCTTATCCTACGGGTAAAACCACCGGTATTGTTAGTGTATTACAAACCGCTAAGCCAGCCTACAATTGGAAGTATACAAGCTTTACGAGACCAGATAAAAAGAACTTAATTATTTACGAAGTATTACTTCGTGATTTCTTAGCCAAACAAAATTTCAATGCCTTAAGGGATACGATACCTTATTTGAAAAAATTAGGTATTAATGCGATTGAATTAATGCCGGTTTCTGAATTTGAAGGAAACGATAGTTGGGGATACAACACCAATTTCTATTTTGCCTTAGATAAATACTATGGCACGGAATTGGCATTTAAAGAATTTATTGATTCTGCACATGCACAAGGCATTGCAGTAATCATGGACTTAGTACTTAATCACACTTTCGGTTCTTCCCCACTAGCACAAATGTATTGGGATGGCACAAACAATACGCCTGCCACTAATAATCCTTGGCTAAACCCAATAGCTAAACACCCTTTTAATGTGGGGAATGATTTAAATCACGAGTCAGCTGCAACAAAATTATTAGTTTCAAGGGTGGCTAGGCATTGGTTAAGCCAATATAAACTGGATGGTTTTAGGTGGGACTTATCTAAAGGGTTTACTCAAAAAAATAATTTAACGGATGTGAATGCTTGGGGACAATATGATGCATCAAGAATCGCCATTTGGAAAACTATTTATGACACCATGCAAAGAGTTACACCCAATAGCTACTGCATACTTGAACATTTTGCCGATAATACAGAAGAAAAAGAATTAGCAGACTACGGCATGCTACTTTGGGGGAATATAAATTATAGCATGAACCAAGCTACGATGGGTTATACTACTGAAGCTAATTTTAGCACTGGTTTTGCAAATAGTAGGTCATGGACAAAACAGCATTTAGTAACGTATGTAGAAAGTCATGATGAGGAACGTTTAATGTATAAAAATATTAATTACGGTAATGTGAACGGCACCTACAATATTAAAGATTTAGCAACTGGCTTAAAGCGCAATGAAATGGCTGCGGCTTTTTGGGCACTTACGCCAGGCCCTAAAATGATGTGGCAGTTTGGAGAACTAGGGTATGATTATTCTATTAACGCGTGTACCGACGGGAGTATTAATAATAACTGTAGGCTTTCGGTTAAGCCATTGAAATGGGATTACTTAAATGTTGCTTCTCGAAAACAATTATATAATAGTTATGCGCAGTTTTTAAAACTAAGGAACAATCCAAATTATTTAAATGATTTTATTTCCAATAAATATACAGTCACTACCACGGATGTGGTTAAGACAATGCAGTTAGATGGGGATTCTATTAAAATTGTAGTTGTTGGAAATTTTGATTTAGTGAGTCAAACAAAATCTATCAATTTTCCAGCCAATGGTTTTTGGTATAGTTACATGACAAATAAATACCAAGTAGTATCCAATGGAAGTACTTCTATAACCTTGGCTCCTGGAGAATACCAAGTGTATACTAATAAAAATATTTCAACCCAAGTAATAACAGATGTTATCAACTTAGGGTTGCCTAGTTTAGTGATGCCTTTAAAGTGCTATCCGAATCCAATTCAAAATAATTCTATACTAGAATATACTTTGCCAGAAAACGGCAATGTGTCAATTAAAATTTTTGACATGAATGGTAATGACTGCGGCGTGTTGTTTTCGGGGTACCAGTTTAGGGGAGCCCAAAAAATGAATATCTTTAAGAATCAAAATATGCAAACTTCGGGCGTATATTTTTTATCAATTATTTTAAACCAAAAACAAAAAATACATAAAATTCTAATTACAAACTAACAATTATTCAACTTGAAATCGTAAATCTATGAACATGAAAAAAACACTTGTCGCTTTGTTGCTTGCAGTATTCTGCTTGCCTGCATTTGCGCAAGACCGTACGGTTACTGGTAAAGTAACCGATGCCAAAGATGGATCACCTTTGGTGGCGGCATCTGTGTCTGTTAAGGGAACAAGTAAAGGAACTAGTACCGCTTCTGATGGTACTTTTACTTTAAAAGTTGCTGCTTCAGCTAAGACGCTAGTCGTTTCCTACTTAAACTTTGCTTCAAAAGAAGTAAGTATTGAAGGAACAAACAACATTAATGTAGCCCTAACGCAAACAACTGACCAATTAGGTGACGTTGTAGTTATCGGTTACGGAACTGCCAGGAAGAAGGATTTAACTGGTTCCGTAGTGAGTGTAACTTCTAAGGATTTCGTTAAAGGACAAAACACTTCTGCTGAACAGCTAATTGCTGGTAAAGTTGCAGGTGTGCAAATCACGTCTAACGGTGGTGCTCCTGGTTCAGGAAGTACTATAAGAATTAGAGGTGGTGCTTCATTAAACGCGAGCAATGATCCATTAATCGTAATTGATAATGTAC
>JBEDKT010000271.1:0-4242 GCA_041172025.1 Bacteroidota bacterium | reverse complement strand
TATATTCTGCTAAGTGTGCTGCATGGGTTCCTATGTCGCCCATTACGGAACTCTTTCCTGATTTTTTTGGATCGGTTCTCCATGCTGCTTGCGCATTGCCTTCTCTTTCTGATAATTTACTTAACCAACCTTGCGGGTATTCTACCCACACTTTACGAATGTTTCCTAGTTTACCATCACGCACCATAGCCTTTGCCTGCTTCACCATTGGGTATCCAGAATAGGTATGTGTCAAACAAAGTATTAATCCGGTTTCGTCTACTTTTTGTTTTAATAATTTTGCTTCTTCTAACGAAAAAGTAATTGGCTTTTCGATAACTACATTAAAGCCATGTTCTAATGCCATCATAGCTGGTGCAAAATGTGCGAAATTTGGTGTCACAATTGTTACAAAATCAATACGCTTATCGGCTGGTAAAGCTGCTTCAGCTTTTATCATTTCTTCATAAGTCAAGTAAGTCCTTTCCTTTGGAAGAAATAACGCCTCGCCAGAAGCAATTGCAATTTCAGGGTTGATACTTAAAGCGCCACAACTTAGTTCAATAAGGCCATCCATATTTGCAGCTAAACGGTGTATCGCACCAATAAAAGCATCTTTTCCGCCACCCACCATTCCCATGCGTAATTTTCTGTTCATTGTATATTTTTTTACTTCAAAAGATTCGTTAGCAATTTCCTCTTATTTTCTTGAAAAACATGCTTTTGAGTGTAAAATTATTTTAAAAAGTTGCAAATAAAATTTATATTTAGTTATCTAATTTAACTAACAATTGTTATGCCTGAAAACGTAAATAGACGAAAACTTATTAAACAAGTTTTAGCTGGTTCTGCTGCAATTGCTGCAGGTATTTCAATACCTAAAAATTTATTAGCAACAGTTGCTGACAAAGAATATGCAGGTTCCCTGAAAGGTAAAATTAATCATTCTGCTTGCAGGTGGTGTTATAGTGATATTGGTATCGAACCATTAGCAAAGGCCTTTAAAAATTTAGGTATGGTTGGAATGGACTTAGTAGGTCCTTCAGAATGGAAAGTGTTAAAAGAAAACGGCTTAATTTCTACCATGTGTAATGGTGCAGAAATAAGTTTAACAGCTGGGTTTAATGACACGCAATACCATAACACGCTTGTAAAAAATTATACCGAACATATTAATTACGTTGCAGATGCAGGTTACACTAATTTGATTTGTTTTTCTGGCAATAGAAAAGGGATGGATGACGAACAAGGTTTAAACAACTGCGTGACTGGTTTGAAAAAAATAATGGCTCATGCCGAAAAAAGGGGAGTTATTATTCAAATGGAATTATTGAATTCAAAAGTAGATCATAAGGACTATATGTGTGATAAATCGAATTGGGGTGTTGAATTATGTAAACGCTTAGGCTCTCCTAATTTTAAGTTACTATTTGACATTTATCATATGCAAATTGACGAAGGTGATATTATTCATACCATTCAAAAAAATCATAACTATTTTGGACATTACCACACTGGTGGGGTTCCTGGAAGGAATGAAATTGATGAGCGTCAAGAATTATACTATCCCGCAATTATGCGCGCCATTGTTGCAACAGGATTTACGGGTTATGTAGCACAAGAATTTATTCCAAGCGACAAGGATGCTTTAGCTTCCTTAAAAAAGGCAATCGAAATTTGTGATATTTAATTTAAATAAAAATTAGCAGTTAACATTTTCAAAAGGTATTTACACAAAATAAAAAAATTATCAAATGGCGCAACAACAGTATGATGCAATCGTAGTTGGTTCTGGCATAAGCGGAGGGTGGGCTGCTAAGGAGTTAACTGAAAAAGGGTTAAAAGTATTGATGTTAGAACGAGGTAGGAATATTGAGCACATAAAGGATTATGTAAATGCCAATAAAGAAGCATGGGATTATCCGCATCGTGGAGGAAGGACACAACAAATGATAAATGATTATCCAGTATTAAAAAGAGACTATCCTTTAAACGAAACCAATTTGGATTATTGGTGCGTAGACAAAGACCATCCATATACCGAAACCAAACGTTTCGATTGGTTTAGAGGCTATCATGTTGGGGGCCGTTCTTTAATGTGGGGTCGCCAAAGTTATCGTTGGTCTGATTTAGATTTTGATGCGAATGCAAAAGACGGTGTAGCAGTCGATTGGCCAGTTCGTTATAAGGAAATTGCACCATGGTATGATTATGTTGAAAAATTTGCAGGTATCAGTGGAAATAGAGATGGTATTGATGTTTTACCCGATGGTCAATTTTTACCACCGATGGATTTAACCTGTGTAGAGAAAGATGTTGCTGCAAGAATAAAAGACATTTATAAAGGAAGTCGCCATTTAATTATTGGTCGTACTGCAAATATTACTGTGCCTCACGAAGGCCGCCCAGGTTGTCAATATAGAAACAAATGTTGGCTCGGCTGTCCTTTTGGTGGATACTTTAGTACGCAATCTTCTACTTTGCCGGCTGCTATGGCGACAGGTAATTTAACATTAAGGCCTTGGTCCATTGTTACTGAAATTAAATATGATAAAGACAAAAAGCGTGCGACTGGTGTTACGGTACTAGATGCTGAAACCAATTTAACAATTGAATACTCGGCAAAAATAATTTTTGTAAATGCTTCAACTTTAAATAGCACTTGGTTGCTTATGAATTCTGCTACCGATGTGTGGGAAGGTGGATTGGGTAGTAGTAGTGATGCACTTGGGAAAAATTTAATGGATCACCATTTGGGAAATAGTGCAGGGGGTACCATTGAAGGATATGAAGACAAATATCCGTTTGGGCGTCGTGCTAATGGTTTTTATATTCCTCGTTTTCAAAATGTAGGCGATGATAAACGTGATTATTTACGTGGCTTTGGCTACCAAGGTGGTGGTAATAGGCAAGGCTGGGGACATGATGTTGCAGAAGTAAGTATCGGCGCTGCATTTAAAGAAGCTTTGTCAGAACCAGGTGGCTGGTCATTTGGTATGATGGGTTTTGGAGAGATGTTGCCTGATCCAACAAACAAAGTAACGCTGGATAAAACTAAGAAAGACAAATGGGGCTTGAATGTATTGAATATTGATTGTGAACTAAAAGAAAATGAAATTAAGATGCGTAAAGACATTTTAATGGAAGCCCAAGCAATGTTAGAGCAAGCGGGGGTAAAGAATGTAAAAACGCACGAAGGGGATGGCACACCAGGACGTGGCATTCATGAAATGGGAACGGCTCGTATGGGAAGAGATCCTAAAACTTCGGTTTTGAATGGAAATAATCAAGTTTGGGATGCGCCAAATGTTTTTGTTACAGATGGCTCCTTTATGACTAGTGCTGCTTGTGTAAATCCATCATTAACTTATATGGCCTTTACTGCAAGGGCAGTTGATTTTGCAGTGAGTGAATTAAAAAAAGGTAATTTATAATAACGTATACTTAAAATATTTTTTATGATGAATAGAAGAGAAGCCTTATCCAGAGTTGCTATTATAATGGGTGGTTCGGTGATTGGGGCCGAAGCTTTTTTAACTGGTTGTAAGGCTAGCACAAAAACAGTTAGTTTTTCAAAAGACGATATTGCTTTTTTGAATGAAGTAGCAGAAACTATCTTGCCAGCTACCAATACGCCGGGTGCTAAAGAAGCCAAGGTGGGGGAATTTATGGCAGTAATGGTAAACGATTGTTATGATGAAAATAATCAACTTATTTTCATGGAAGGTATGAAAGCGCTGCAGTTTAAGGATGCAAAAGCAAAAATTGGGAAATCATTTATGGAAGCTAGCGCAGAAGAACGCCACAAGTTTTTAGTTGCATTGGATGCAGAAGCAAAGGAATATAAACAGCATAAAAAACCAGAAGAGCCTACACATTATTTTAGTATGATGAAGCAGCTAACACTTTCGGGTTTCTTTACTTCTGAGCTTGGTGCTACTAAAGCATTACGTTATGTTGCAGTCCCTGGTAAGTTTGATGGGTCGGCACCTTATGTAAAAGGCGAAAAAGCTTGGGCTACCTAGCAATCAATTTTATTAATATTTTTTTATTTTTTAAATTAACATATGTCAAATTCAAGAAGAAATTTTATACGCCAGTCGGCTTTAGCAGGTTTAGCACTAAGCTTGCCATTTAAAAATGAGTTGTTTGCAATGGCAGCAAACAGTAAAAATTTTGGTATCCAGCTTTGGACAGTTAAAGATGCTTTATATAAAGATTCACTTGGTGTATTTAAGCATTTAGCTGCGAGTGGCTATAAGC
>JBEDKT010000270.1:0-5152 GCA_041172025.1 Bacteroidota bacterium | reverse complement strand
TGTATGGAATTTTTTGAACCAGCTGGTCGAAAAATTGCCTACGAAAATTTAAGCAAAAGAGGGATTAATGGAATAGTAGTAATAGGTGGTGACGGAAGTTTTAAAGGGGCACAAAAATTTAGTAATGAATTTGACATTCCTTGTATTGGGATCCCTGGAACAATTGACAAGGATATCGCAGGAAGTGATTTCACTATTGGATTTGATACGGCAGTAAACACAGCGGTAGAAGCAATTGACAAAATTCGCGACACAGCTGATGCGCATGACCGCTTATTTGTTGTTGAGGTAATGGGACGTGATGCGGGTTATATTGCATTGCATAGTGGAATTGCAACAGGTGCTGAAAACATACTCATTCCAGAATCAAAAACAGATATGGAAGCCATGATTGCTTCTTTAACTGAAAAAGGGAAAAGAAAAAAATTAGTAAACTTAGTTGTGGTTGCTGAAGGTGATGAATATGGCGGTGGTAATAAAGTGGGTGCCATTTTAAAAGAACGTTTACCAGAGGCAGATATTCGTGTATGTATTTTAGGGCACATACAAAGAGGTGGTTCTCCAAGTTGCCTTGACCGTTTAATTGCAAGCAGAATGGGATACCACGCAGTAGAATGCTTAATGAATGGCAACTTTAATGTAATGGTTGGAATTGAGGATAACAAAATGAAACTTACTCCTCTTGACCTTGCAATTAAAGCAAAACAAAATATTTCGGAAGAATGGTTAAAGATTGTAAAAATCTTAGCTAGCTAAAAATAATAAATAGATAATAACCCCATAAAATAGAATGAACAAACAAAATTTCAAAAATATCCACCACAAGACTAAAATAGTTGCAACCGTTGGCCCTGCTTGTGATAGTTATGATCAATTAAAGGCTTTAGTTTTCGCAGGTGTAAATGTATTCCGTTTAAATTTTTCTCATGGAAGCCATGAAGACAAAAAGAAAATTATTGACAATATCAGAGGTATTAATGAAGAACTTGGTTGTACTGTAGCTATACTTGGCGATTTACAAGGTCCGAAATTAAGAGTCGGCGAAATTGAAAACAACCGCCTTGAAGTTAAAGCTGGTGACATACTTACTTTTACCAATGAAAAATGTATTGGTACTATTGAAAAAATATATGTTTCCTACCCTAATCTTGCAGGAGATGTATTAGTAGGCAATACCATTATGATTGATGATGGTAAAATTGAAGTGAAAGTATTAAGTATAGAAGCCAACGGAGATGTAAAAGTAACCGTGACTTTAGGTGGAATTATTTCTTCTAAGAAAGGACTTAACTTACCTGATACAAAAATCTCTTTACCTGCATTAACAGAAAAAGATTTAGAAGATGCAGAATTTATAATGAAGGAAGAACTAGACTGGGTTGCATTAAGCTTTGTTAAACGAGTTGCTGATATTGAAATGTTAAGAGAAATTCTTGACAGAAATAAAAGTAAATCTAAAATTATTGCAAAAATAGAAATGCCCGAAGCAATCGTTAATCTTCGTGATATTATTATTGCAAGTGATGGAATTATGGTTGCAAGAGGTGATTTAGGTGTTGAATTACCCGTTGAGAAAATCCCTTTAATTCAAAAAGAAATTATTAGAAAGTGTATTCATAGAGCGAAGCCTGTAATTGTGGCTACTCAAATGATGGAGTCTATGATTGACAGAGTTAAACCAAACCGTTCTGAAATTACAGACGTTGCAAACGCTGTTATTGAAGGAGCTGATGCAGTAATGCTAAGTGGTGAAACTGCTACTGGTCAATTCCCCGTATTAGTTATTGAAACAATGCGAAAAATTATTTCGGAAGTAGAGCAATACGGTTACAATTATAACCGATCTGCGGACTTAAAACCACAACCACATTCCCCTTCGTTCCTAAGTGACGCTGTTTGTTATGCAGGTTGTCAATTAGCGGAAGATAGTAATGCACAAGCATTAATTGGTATGACACAAAGTGGATATACTGCCTTTATGTTAAGTAGCTTCCGTCCTAAGTCACCCCTATTTATTTTCACTAAAGAAATGAGTTTAGTGAATCAATTAAGCTTGAGTTGGGGTGTTAAAGCATTATACTATAATAAAGAAGAAAGTTTGGATGCGATTATTAACGATCAAATTCAAATACTGAAAAAAGAAGGCTTCGTGCAGAAGGAAGATATTGTTGTAAACACTGGTAGTACGCCAATTAAAGCGCATTTACCAACCAATATGATTAAGATAAGTAAAGTTGAATAATAATATTAAAAGGCTCCTAATTTAAAATGGGAGCCTTTTTAGATAATTTTATAATGTATAATTAACACAATAGATTATGTTGGAATCATTTGAAAAAGTACCTGTACAAATTTACAAAACCCCAGTAGAAGGGTCAAACGCTGTTGCAGCTGAAATTGCAAGTTTAATTAAGGAAAAACAAGCAAAAAATTTACCCTGTGTATTAGGTATGGCAACAGGAAGTACTCCTATTTATTTGTACAAGGAGTTAGTGCGCCTTCATAAAGAAGAAGGGTTAAGTTTTAAAAATGTTATTACAATTAATTTAGACGAGTACTACCCCATTTCAAGGGATGCTTATCAAAGTTATTGGAGTTTTATGCATCGTCATTTATTTGATTTAATAGACATTGACCCAAAAAATATTCATTTACCAAACGGAGAATGGACTAAGGATACCCTAAAAGAAAGTTGTCTTGCTTACGAACAAACAATTGAAAAAGTAGGTGGTATTGATTTTCAAATTTTAGGAATAGGAAAAAATGGCCATATTGGTTTTAATGAACCAGGTTCTAGTTTTCATTCAAAAACAAGAGTCATTCATTTAGACCAGCAAACTAGAATTGCAAATACTTATGAATTTCAGGATTTAAATAAAGTACCAAAACTGGCTATTACTGTGGGTATTAGCAGTATAATGAAAGCAAAGAAAATTGTATTATTAGCATGGGGAAATAAAGCCGACGTTGTTGCAAAGGCAATTGAGGCAGACGTTACAGAACAAGTGCCGGCAAGTGTATTGCAAAATCATGACGATTGTACTTTTGTAATAGACGAATTAGCTGCTGTAGAATTAACAAGAAATAAATCACCTTGGTTAACAGGTGAAACAGAATGGACACCTGCCATGATTAAAAAAGCGGTAATTGGCTTAGCCATTAAATTAGACAAAACTATTTTAAGTTTAACTGCAAATGATTATACCGAAAATAGCTTATCCGACTTATTAGTATTAAAGGATTCTGTCTATGATATTAACCTACAAGTGTTTTATATGCTTAGGGATTCTATCACAGGGTGGCCAGGCGGAAAACCAAATGCTGTTATACCTGCGCACCCAGAACGTAGTGCACCGCATCCAAAAAAAGTATTGATCTTCTCCCCTCACCCCGACGACGATATCATTAGTATGGGTGGGACTTTCATGCGATTACATGACCAAGGACATGATGTGCATGTTGGGTATCAAACTAGTGGAAATATTGCAGTAACTGACGAATTTGTAACACGCTTCTTAGACTTCGCAGTAGGCTTTGAGGATATGTTTGGGATGGATAATAAAAAGAGTCAAGAAATTTTAGCTGAAGCCCGTGCATTTTTAGCTGATAAAAAAAGTGACCAGTTGGACACTGCTGAAATTAGAGCAATTAAAGGATTAATAAGAAGATGTGAAGCTAAAGCAACATGCCGTTACGTGGGTGTTAAGGATGAAAATTATCATTTCTTAAATTTACCTTTTTACGAAACTGGCGCCATTGACAAAAAACCAATGGGTGAAGAAGACATTCAGATCACGATGGAATTATTGAAAAAATTAAAACCACACCAAGTATACTGTGCAGGTGATTTAGCCGACCCACATGGTACACATAAAGTTTGTTTAGAAGTGATATTCGAAAGCTTACGCCGTTTAAAAGACAGTGGAGAAACATGGGTTAAGGATTGTTGGGTTTGGTTATATAAAGGTGCTTGGCAAGAATGGGATATTTCAGAAATTGAAATGGCAGTACCAATGAGCCCTGACCAAGTAATGAAAAAACGCTTTGGCATATTTATTCACCAGTCACAAAAAGACAGTGTACCCTTTCAAGGAACCGATGCACGTGAATTTTGGCAAAGGGCTGAAATTCGTAACGCCAATACAGCCGATTTATATGCGAAGTTAGGATTAACCAAATACGCTGCTATTGAGGCCTTTGTACGTTGGCATTACTAATTATTTAGGTATAAAAAGCTAATAAAATAGGCAAAACCTTTGGAAGAATAGGATTTTGAGGTATATTTGCAACCCTTTCTGACTTAGGTTAGAAAACGGAATGGCTGCGTAGCTCAACTGAATAGAGTACCTCACTACGGATGAGGGGGTTTCAGGTTTGAATCCTGACGCGGTCACAAAGCCCACACGAACAGTGTGGGCTTTTGCATTTAAGGAGTCGCGAAAAGCTTGCTTTAAAGCGGCGAAGAGAATGCAAAAGCAAGAACATCAGCGAAGCAGATGTTCTTAAAGGGCTTTGGGTAAGCCCAATACGAGAGGATGTTGCGAAGCAACCATCCGCATTGGGGGTAAGGCCAATACGAGGGGATGCGAAAGAACGAAGTGAAAGAACAATCCTGCGTATAAATACTCCACACTAATTGAAAACAAATACTATATTTGTAAAGTAATTACATTGTAATAACATTCCCTATGAAAGCAAAAATCATTAAAATTGGAAATTCAAAAGGCATTAGGTTGCCAAATGAATTGATAAAAGAATACAAGCTTGAAGAGGAAGTAACCATTGAACTAAGAGAAGATTGTATTGTTTTAAAGCCTGTAGTAATTGACCCTAGAGCAGGTTGGGAAGAAATATATAAAAAAATGGATCATACTCCTACCCAAGAAGATAAAGACTGGGTGAATTTCGAAGATGATATACCGGAGGATTGGACATGGTAGTACTTAAAAAAGAGATATGGTTGGCAAATTTTTCACCTTCAAAAGGAAGTGAAATAAATAAGATACGTCCATGCTTAATTATTTCACCAAATTTACATAATAAATACATGTCTAATATTATTGTTATCCCACTGACTTCTACCATTAAGGAATATCCATCAAGAATCAATTGTAATTTCAAAAATAGAAACGGACAATTAATGATCGATCAA
>JBEDKT010000269.1:0-3893 GCA_041172025.1 Bacteroidota bacterium | reverse complement strand
CATCAATAGTGAAGCTTAGTTTGTTTATTTTAAACGTTGCACCAATGCTAGCACTTTGAGAAATTTCCGGCTTTAAACTAGGGATACCTAATAACTGTGCTGCTTTACTATCATTTGGTAAAGTTGCATCATCATAAGCTATACCACCTTGGAATACAGTTGAAGTTTTAGTAAGGTACTTTTGTTGTAAAGAAGGTGCTCTAAATCCTGTGCTTACAGAACCTCTGAATACAACGTCATCAGAAACTTTCCAACGTGCAGCAGCTTTACCACTAAGGTTACCGCCAAAGTCAGAATAGTTTTCATAACGAGCAGCAAAGTCCATTAAAATTTTCTTAACAGGCTCCATTTCTAAGTCAGCATAAATTGCTTTTGAAGTTCTGCTTTTGTCCATAGTATTGTCTGGTCTGAAACCTGGGAATACTTGAGAACCACCTGCAGGAATACCTGTACTATTATCAGCCAATTTAACTGAAGTAGGTGCGCCATTTAAAATGTCTACACCACCTGCGCTATTACGACGCATATAGTTAGCCCAAGAAGCTTCTTCTCCAGCTAATTGTTGGTAATTTTCGTAACGTATTTCCGCACCAAATGCAGCGTTCATTTTTAACGCATTGTCATACTTCTTAGAGAAATCTAAGTTAGTTGTGTTCTGACGGAATAATAATTTACCCGCATTGAATTCATTTTGTGTACTTCCGTTATTGTAGAAAGCAGAAACGTTCAATGTGTTTTCAATATTAAATCCAAAGCTATTTTGTCCGTATGTATTACTCAAGTCGTAATTCCAGTCACCCATTTTTCCTTTAATTCCTGTACCAATTGACGCATCATTAATATTAGATGCAATTTCAGGTAAGAAACCAGCAGCATACATACTAGGAATATTTGAACTTTGGAAAGGCATACGATAAAAACCAGTTGAATTACCTAATCTGTTACTGAATATTCCGAAGAAATAAAATTCTGCATTATTTTTTAAAGCAACGCCTCCGTTCACCACTGCTTGTAAATTTCTAGCGCGTGATTGTCCAACTCTCATTTGGAAGTCCATACGGCTCTTGCCTAAAGTAGTTAACAATTTGTCACTTGCAACATCTCCAGAAGTTCTGTTGTCAATATCACCTGTTCTTTCTCCAGAACGAACAGTTGGTTCTCTGTGTTCAAGGTTCAATGTAAGGTTAATGAAACTACCTTTTGTTTTACCTAACTGCCATCCGTAGTTAACAGACGCGTTTGTTTTTTGACCATCTACAACAGAATTTTTGTAGTAAATCGGGTCAAAAGCAGCACCAGTACCATTTTTATAGTTACCCGGAGCAGTTTGTTTGTATGATTCATAAGTAGTGAAATTAGCACCAGTACTTACTACTGCTTTACCAACACCAATACTTCTGTTTAATTGAATGTTTAATACACCTGCAATGGCATCAGAACCATATTGTGCAGCTGCACCATCACGTAATAATTCAATTTTATCAATAGACGCAGATGCAATTGCATTTAAGTCAGTTCCTACTGAACCTCTTCCCATTGTTCCATTCACGTTCACTAATGCTGAAGTATATCTTCTTTTTCCATTTACCAAAACCAATGTTTGGTCAGGGCCTAAACCTCTTACCGTTGCAGGATCTACGTGATCCGTACCATCAGAAACTGTTTGTGTAGTTGAGTTAAATGAAGGCGCAATATGATTTAAGATATCTGTTAAATTTGTTTGCGGTACTTCAGCAGAAAGTGACTTTAGGTCAAAAACGTCTACAGGAGCTATAGATTCTAATTTTGTCCTTCCAGTACTTCTACTTCCTAAAACAACAACTTCGTTTAAGTCGCTGCTTGTTGCTGAAAGTGTTATTTCAATAGACTTTGCAGTTTTTAAAGTGTAAGTCTGATTTGAAAAACCAGTATAGCCAACCACAAGTACATTACCTGCATTCGCCTTAATTGTAAACACACCCTCATTGTTAGTTTGTGTCTTTGTACTAGTTCCTCTTACAGAAATAGTTGCGCCAGCAAGAGCTTTGCCTGCTTCGTCTTTTACTTTACCATTGTACACGTCTTGTGCACTTGTAGTTAAAAATGCAATTGATAGCATTAATAAGAGTAAGGTTTGTTTCATAGAATGTTCGTTGTTAATTAATTGTGAAATCTATAATTGAATACTTGAATATAGCATTTTAAGCTTATTTCTTAACATTTTGTTTAAAAAATAAATAGATTTCTCCTGCTACTAAATGTTAGCAAATACAGGCGTTTATAACGCTAAATCAAACTAAATACGCAACTAATTGATTTTCAATTATTAAAAAGCTACAAAACTACTTTAGGTTAAAATATTGCGTGTTAAAAATTACACGATAGGTTAAAAAGAACAAGGCAAGCTCTTGCGAACTTGCCTTGGAACGATTTTACAGTTTATTTGTCTTTTACAACGGTTATTCTGCAAGTATCTTAATTAATCATCCGAGCATTGGTGATTTAGTAGCTATTATACTACCTCATGGTTTACCAGTTTAGTGCCTTTTAAAGCAGGTATATCTGAACATCCTGTCACCGAATAACTGTACGTTTAATCTGATGTAAAAATACACTACCGTAAAAGCCACACCAATGACCATTGTTGTTGATAGCATTGTTTGTAGTAATGTGATTCATTGACAATGGTCAAAAAAAGCCACTTACAAATATTGCAAGTGGCTAATGTATTTTGTAGTGATAAGCTTACACCGATTTTCTTACAAATTTTGTCAATATCACAATAGTTTGGTCATTCACTTTTCCTTCAATTTGGTCGGTATTGTCTGGAACCAATCTTATTTTTCGAACAATGGTTCCTTTAGGTGCCATAAAATTCGCTCCCTTCACATTTAATTGCTGGGTTAATACAATAGTGTCTCCACTTTCTAATGGCGTGCCGTTGCTATCAACATGCACGTCGGCTTTTTTATAAGCACTCACCGCCCAGTCGGTAGTTGCTTCGTCTAATTCAACAGAAGTTAAAATATCATTCGCCCACTCGTTTTCTTTTAAACCAAAAAGTATTCTATAACTTAAAGTTTGTACACTTGGTTCAGCATTCCAAATACTACCCCCTAAACACTGCCAATGGTCGCCAGCTTCGGCACCCTCAATAATGGATAAACATTTATCGCAAATGGCAACTTCGTTTTCAATTACATCATTGTTTTTCGGACTAACTGCGTAAGCAGTAGTTGCTTGGTCAGTAGCACATAATTCACACAAGCTATCACATCTGTCATTTAATTTGCCGGAAATTGTTGTACTCATAATTTGGGATATTAAAATTTATCTATTTCGTTTAAAGCTTCCTTGTTTTTTTTGCCTAGGCGCATAGTTAGGGGTTGGTCCAAATTCTTCAGGAACAATCCCTTTTAAAACTGGTGCTCCAAGCAATTCTTCAATATCCGAAAACTTACCTTGTTCCTTTTCGCTTATTAACGTAAAAGCCGTGCCAGACGTAGCAGCACGAGCAGTCCTACCAATTCGGTGTATATAGTCTTCACCGTCATTTGGCACATCGTAATTAATAACCAAGTCAATATCATCAATATCAATACCACGGCTTAATATATCAGTGGCGACTAAAATTGTGACTTTATTATTTCTGAAATCCTGTAAATATTGCTCCCTGCTTTTTTGATCAAGGTCGGAATGTATTTCTTCAGCAGCCAACTTCGCTCTTTTTAATTCGGCAGTAAGTTGTTTAACGCTTTGTTTTTTGGAACAAAACACAATTACTTTAGAATAATTTTTTGAACGTAACATATCCTTAATGATTGCTACTTTTTGTGCTTCATAAACCACAAATGCTTTTTGTACTATTTGTTCAGGAGCTTTTGATATAGCAATATTAATTTCTACCGGCTCGT
>JBEDKT010000268.1:0-6453 GCA_041172025.1 Bacteroidota bacterium | reverse complement strand
TTATTATACAGGTTTATTGTATATAACTTCATATCAATTAATAATAATGTTATGAAATTCAATTTATCTTTTTTAATTAAGGGGAGCTTTTTACTTTTATTACTTTTTAATTTTAATGCTTCTGCAAATTTGAACCAAACCAGAAAGGACAAAAAAATTATCGCCGATTGTATCGATGCTAAAGCAGCATTTATTTCGTCTGATGGATTAATGAAAAACCTTTTTAATAATGCGTATAGCTATGCAATTTTTCCAAATATCGGTAAGGGAGGCTTCGGTATAGGCGGTGCAACAGGAAATGGTGCCGTTTACAGAAGAGGTGTTTTAATTGGTATGGCTAAAATGACTCAATTAACAATTGGTTTTCAGGCTGGTGGGCAAGCCTATCGCGAAGTGATATTCTTTGAGAATGAGCGTGTCTTAAACGAATTTACGGACAGTAAATTTGAATTCTCCGCACAAGCTTCTGCAATTATAGCAGCCGAAGGTGCTGCCGCAAATGTGAAATATAATAATGGTGTTATGATTTTTGCTCAACCCAAAGGGGGATTAATGTATGAAGCGTCAATAGGGGGACAAAAATTTACATACAAGGCTTTGTAGGTTTTATTTTAGTAGCTTATAATTTATTGTCATGTTGAGAGGCTTAAACCCTTCCGAAGTTAAAATGAACCTAGACAGGTTTGGATACAATGAATTACCAATTGCAGCTAAAAAAAATATTTTAAAAATCGTAGCTGATGTAATAAAGGAACCCATGTTTGTTTTATTACTCTGTTGTGGTTTTGTTTATATGCTACTAGGTGACTATAAAGAAGGAATAATATTAATCTCAGCTACGTTAGTTATAATTTTCATCACTTTTTATCAATACCAAAAAACAGAACGGGCATTAGAAGCGCTAAAGAACCTATCCTCTCCTAGGGCCTTGGTTTATAGGCTTGGTATCCCCACTCGCATTCCTGGAAGGGAAGTTGTCCAAGACGACATTTTAATTTTAAATGAAGGGGATAGGGTTGCTGCTGATGCTCGTATAATAAATTCGAATAATTTATATATTGACGAATCTTTACTTACCGGAGAGTCGGCTGCTGTTAAGAAGCATAACAAAAATGAGCTTAAAAATAGCGAAGGAATTGTTTATAGTGGCACTTTGGTTGTTAAAGGAAGGGGAATTGCCAAAGTATTTGCCACGGGTGTAAATACAAATTTTGGAAAAATTGGTACCTCACTAAATAGGATCACTGCCCCTGATACACCGCTCCAGTCAGAAATGAAGTCGCTAATAAAAAATCTATTTTTAATTGGAGTTGTTATTAGCGTATGCGTTGTATTGGCTTTTTATTTTTCAAGAGGTAATATTATTAAAGCCATATTAAATGGTCTTTCTACGTCAATGGCTATACTGCCAGAAGAATTCCCTGTAGTACTAACAATTTTTTTAGCAATTGGTGCTTGGAGGCTTTCAAAAAAAAACGTGCTCACTAGGTCTCCCTCAGCCATTGAAACCCTTGGTGCAACTACAACACTTTGTGTGGACAAAACAGGTACTATAACGCAGAATAAGATGAGTATTGAAATGGTATACGACGGAACTAATACTATTGAATATGCAAACTTTAATGCAAATATTTTAAACATCACTCCATTGTTAAACACTGCTATTTTAGCATCTCATGCAAATTCAGTTGACCCTATGGAAAAAGCTATTCATGAAGCCGGTATAACTTTTGGATTACTAAGTACTAACCAATATAAAGTAGTAAAGGAATACCCTATAAGCCATGATATAAAAGCAATGACGCATGTATTTGATAAACCTAACAGTGACCATTTTTTTATATTTACGAAGGGAGCGCCTGAAACTATTTTTGATTTATGCAAATTGAATCAGGTTGAAAGAGAAAAATATACGGGTATATTAAATACAATGGCCGAGGGTGCATTAAGGGTAATTGCTGTTGCTGAGGCAAGTTTTGAAAAAAAGAATTTACCAATATTGCAATCTGGTTTTGATTTTCATTTTAAAGGACTAATTGCTTTTGAAGACCCTATTCGCCCCGAAGTGCCTGCTGCAATTAAAGAATGCTTAGCCGCTGGCATAAAAGTAATTATCATCACTGGCGATTTCCCAACAACGGCCATGGCAGTTGCAAAAAAAATAGGATTTTCAAATAGTGTAGGCCTAATTACTGGGGAAGCATTAGACAAGCTAGATGAGGATGCTTTAGCTAAAAGAATTTCACAAATATCAATTTTCGCTAGAGTAGTCCCTTCACAGAAACTACGCATTGTACAAGCCCTAAAAGCTAAAAATGAAATAGTTGCTATGACTGGTGATGGGGTGAATGACGCACCTGCCTTAAAAGCAGCACATATTGGAATTGCTATGGGAAATAGAGGTACCGATGTAGCAAGAGAAGCGTCTTCTTTGGTTTTGTTGGACGATAATTTTGCTTCAATAGTTGCAGCAATGCGTTTAGGAAGAAAAATATTCGATAATTTACAAAAGGCGATGTCTTATATATTAGCAATACATATGCCTATCATTGGATTAACCCTATTGCCAGCATTATTTTCAAATATCCCTTTATTGCTAATGCCTTTGCATATTGTTTTTTTAGAACTAATCATAGACCCTGTTTGTTCAATTGCATTTGAATCGGAGGCGGAAGAAAAGGGAATTATGAATAGGCCACCGCGGAATCCCTCTGAAAAATTCTTTGGTAAAAACAAGTTGCTAATAAGCCTAATAAAAGGGTTGTTATTACTAACAATGCTTTTGGTAGTGTATTTAATTACTTTGAAGGAAGGACATACTGAACAAGAAACCAGGGCAATTGTTTTTACTTCCCTAATTATTGGAAATGTGTTTTTAATCTTATCTAGCCTTTCAAGTACCAAAAGTTTTATAGCAGTAATTTTAGAAAGAAATTACATGGCGTTATTGCTATTAGTAATTCCAATAATTGCGTTGTTTATTATATTGTCAATCCCAGCAGCCCAGCTTGCTTTTGGGTTTAAGAATCCAGGGCTAGTTCATTTTTCTATCATATTAATTTCATCCTGTAGCCTATTATTTATTTTAGAATTTTTAAAATATTACAGTAACAAGCAAATGAAAAAAACACAATATGGTAGTATACTTGATATGCATCAATAAAAAACATGACCACAAACTTATATAAATACAATCAACGTCATTGGAACACCACCTATGCGGTTGTATTTTTACATCAGTTTAGTCGCTTAAAAATTGGATGAAAGGATGTTTAGATATAATTGTTGTAAAAGATAAGAAACTGAATACTCCGAGAACTGGTGTAATTACCACGAAAGCAACAATAGTAGGCGTGCTAAAGAAGATTCTACAGATTAACCGTTGTAAAAGACAAATAACTGTAGCAATTCGTTCAGGGTAGTTTGTAATAGAGCTACCCTGTTTTTTTTGCTATAACAACTGCATACCAAAATAGCCAAGTGATGTAAATAAGGCACAACGTGTAATTACCCCAACACAACACCAAAGAACCAATTTGTTTACCGGAACATTAAATCCCACACCCACGCCAATACTAATAGGAGCGCCAACGGTCATGGTACCTAAAAACCCTAAACCTATTACTCCATATTTGTTCCATATTTTTAAAATCAGTCCGTCAGGTGCTTGCTTTTCCTTTTTTTGTTTTCTATACTTTTGTAAAAAAATCTTTATTCGCTTACCCAGATAAACGGTTGCAAATACGCCAATAAGCCCACCAACAGTACTTGCTAAAAAAATCACGAAAGGAGACAAATTAAAGGCAAAACCCGCAGGGATTGCGGCATAAACTTCAAAAGTAGCCAGTCCAACAACGGTTAGTATTTTAATTGTCATGTATTTTTTTTAGAGAAGCTAAGTTAGTGAGAAACAAGGGACTATTTTAAAAAACTAATTTAATAAGATACTTTAATTTGAACGGAATAGGTTCGACCCATACCGTAAATTCCTGAACCATGTGTTTTATATTTTTCGTTCAATAGGTTTAAAGCGCCTAATTGAAATTGTATTTTATTGAATTGCTTGCTCCACATTAAATTAAGTACATTCCAATTGGGTGTTCCATTGGTGCCAATTCTGTTATCGTCAATATCACCTTGCGCAAGTCGGTCCTGTTTGCCCGCGAATAAATGATTTAGTTGAAGCTGTGTATTTTTTCTTTTCCAAGTAAATTCTTGTTGACCAAAAACCGGAGGAATTCTTCTCATGGGTTCGTTCTTGGTAACATTTTGACCATAGGTGTAAGTTAAGTTGGCTGTCCAGCTTAAAGAAGTACTTAAAGGCAAAGCAGCATTGAATTCAAACCCTTTGATAAAAGATGATTCTGCATTCTTTTTTTCGTACACTTGGTACCCATTTATAATTTGTCCTGTAATTTTTTGCCTATTTATAATATCTTTTAAGGATAAATAAAATAGGCTTAGTTGTATTTTGGTTGTCTTTTTGGTATAACGATATCCTAATTCATAATGGACCGATTTTTCTGGTTTTAAATTACTTGCTGGAATTTCATACCTGAAATCTACAATCCCTAAACTGCCCATATCGTCAACATTAGGCGCTCTGAATCCAGAAGCAATTGAAGTATATAAATTATTTTCAGTATTAATGCTATAGGTAATGCCGCCATTGCCAACTAGTGCAGTTGGTGAAATTGATACATGTCCAATGGCACTGTCATAAAGGTTAATGACATATTTATTCCACCTAATGCCTCCTTCAATATGCCACTTATTTATATCCACCTTATGCAAGTTAAATACCGAAATGTTTTCACTACTGCTAGCATTTGGGTACAATCCTCTTTTTAAAGTTATTACGGAACTTTGTAAATTTTTCTCCCAAATATTACTTTCAATTTTATCATAGTAATAATCAATCCCCGAATTAATGCGCCAATTGGCTGAAGGCGTTGACAGGATATCCAAGTTTATTCCCGTAGTGTTAACTATATCTTTTTCGTATTTATAAGTATTGGAATTGTTTTTATTATTTTCTCTTGCTTCTGCTGAAATTTGAAAAGAAGGGGTAAGATGTATTTCTTTAAACCAGTGTTGGTTCGTTTTTTTAATCCACTTTAAATAATTTAAATTGCCAGTTTGTTTTGCAATTTTATTCACTAAGTAGTTTTCTAAAATTATTTTATGATAAATTGGTACATCATTCTGAATTAATAACTTACTACTTGCAATAAGCTCGTCTGTATTTGATACTTTAAATTTCATTTTAAAATCAAATCCATTTTCTGCATACCCGCTTGGGCTTTGAGTACCAATTCCTGCTCCTCCAATTAGGTCCCCAAATTTTTTTATACTCACGCCTGCTTGCAATGCAAATTTTTCTCGACTTATTTCAATTGATGTTCTAACTGTTTTTTCCATTTTCTCCCCTAAAAGCTTCACAATAGCTTCACCATGAATCCCCTTGCTATTACTGTATTTTGGAGTCTTAGAATGAATATAAACTACACCACCCATTGCATCTGAACCATATTCTACAGCTCCAGTTCCTTTGAAAACTTCTACTTCATCAATTGTATATACATCAATGGTATTTAAGTATTGGTTAGGGCCATACCTATACGTTGCATTATTTAGTCTAATGCCGTCTAGAATAATTAAAGTTTGGTTACCAGTAAGCCCTCTAATGAATGCTGCACCACCACCATGGTTTGTTTTTTGAATAAAAACACCCGAAGCGCCCATTAACGCCTCAGGTGTAGTTCTAAAATTTTCAATTTGAATCGCTTTCTTAACAGTGTAACTATAAGGCAGTAGTTCTTTTTTGTTTGGCCATTGCCTGCTTGTAACAGTAATGGTATCTAAAATTTTAAATACCGAATCTGAATTTGTACCAGTAACAGTCTTGCTAATTAATAGGCTAGCAATAATTGCAATTACACAGTAGCAGTATTTAAACACTTTCAGTTTGAATTAGTCGTTGTTAATTAAAAAGGCGCTCCTCTTCGGTGCTGGCATTGAGGAATGAATTCCTTTAATTGCTTTCCATAACACCTGATTAAAAAGTAAATCTGGAACATTGTCTTCTTTCGAAAAATCAAAACTTGCACTAATCCTAGCTAGTTCATCGTCTTTTGTATTTTTTTCATTAAGGTCAACAGTTGGCTTAATAGAAACGAACGGCGTATTGTTTGATGTTTTGTTAAAGCTTCTCCACATTGGTTCTGCTGCAGCATCATATTGACTCATTGGTGGAATACCAAGGATCAATTCCATTGTCCTTAACATACTTGATGTAGAATACATAGTATGGTCTACATACCCTCTTTTCACAAACCCACCTGCCACATAAGCTGTGGAACGGTGTGCGTCAATATGATCCGCTCCATTTTGTGCATCATCCTCTAAAATAAATATGGCCGACTTTTCCCAAATTGGGTGTTTACTTAAATA
>JBEDKT010000267.1:0-7880 GCA_041172025.1 Bacteroidota bacterium | reverse complement strand
AATATTTAAAATATAAAAAATATATTATATATAACCAATTGATAAAATAGTATTGTCGAGTTGTTTAGATGCTATTTTTTTTAACAAAACATTAATAGTATCAAAAAATATATTAAATTAGTGGTCAATCAATTTCGCTATTAGATAAATTAAATCCTATGATGAAAAAATTATTTCTTTTGAGCTTTATTGCATCCTTTCTCATGATTGGTGTTGCAATGGCTCAAAACACTACAGTAACAGGTAAAGTTACAGACGAATCTGGCGCTCCTTTAGTAGGAGCAAGTGTACTTGTAAAAGGCACTAAAGCTGGTGTTACAACTGATGCGCAAGGAAATTTTTCAATTTCTGTTAAAGCAAATCAAGTTTTAGAATTTATAGCTGTAGGCTATGAGTCAAGACAAGCTTCTACTAATTCAAAAACCTTTAATATCGCCTTGAAAGCAGATATTAAAGCCCTTTCTGAGGTAGTTGTTGTTGGTTATGGTACATCAATTAAGAAGGAAATTACTTCTTCTTTGGTACGTATTAAAGGTTCAGAAGTACAAAATACACCTGTTCCTAGTTTAGACCAAGCAATTCAAGGTAAAGCTGCTGGTGTGTTTGTAGAATCACAAAGTGGTAAAGTGGGAGAAGGAATTAAAGTAAGAATCAGAGGTAGTGGTTCTGTTAATAGTAGTAACCAACCTTTATATGTTGTTGATGGAATTCCATTGGCTTCGGGTGCTATTGGAAGTTCTACTGCAGATATCAACTTCAATGATGTTGAATCTTTTGAAATTTTAAAAGATGCAGCTGCTTCAGCTATTTATGGTAGCCGTGGTGCGAATGGTGTTGTGTTAATCACAACTAAACGTGGTAAGGCAGGAAAAACTAAGTTTAACTTGAACGTACAAGAAGGTACTAATGCCCCTACTAATAAGAGAGACTTTATGGATGCTAAAGAGTTTGTTGATTATTTCTTAATGGCTGCTGCTAATGATGCGAAATACCATTATTACAGAGCGGACAACTATTATGGTTATAATAATGTACAAGAAGCTGTTGACGAAGCGCAAACTTGGGTTAAAGGTCGTTTAAACCGTTATAGTGGTATTTCTTCAGCAAATACAAATGGTGGTGGTCAAGACTGGAAAACAGGTACTTTCAATAATAATTGGCAGGATCAAGCATTCCAAGAAGCTAAAGTGAGACAATATGAATTGAGTGCACAAGGCGGAAATGACAAAACTAAATTTTATGTTGCTGGTAATATGAATCGCCAGGATGGTATATTGGTAAAAAATGGTTTTGAAAGAATGGGTGCTCGTGTAAACTTGGACAACCAAGTAAACGACTGGATGAAATTAGGCGTGAATTTAAGTTTAACTAAAATTGTTAGAAAGAATGTGCCAGACGATAATGCATTTGAAACGCCAATGCAAATTGTTGCCTTAGCGCCAATTACACCAATAAGAGACGGTAATGGTAACCTTTTTGGTACACCAGTTACTACTTATTACAACCCATTAATTGAGACAGAAGAAGCAAGTAATAAAATTACAGCCTTCAGAAACCAAGGTCAAATTTTTGCTGATATGAAATTAGCAAAAGGTTTAACGGCACATGCTGAACTTTCATTGGATATGGTTACTCAAAACCAAGAGGTTTGGAAAGGCCCAAGAACATTGGCTGGAAGAGGAACTGCAGAACAAAAAGGTTTAGCTACTAGCTACTGGTATAGAAATGCAAGATGGATGACTAATAATTATTTGTCTTATAATAAAGTATTTGCACAGAAGCATAAGTTAGATGTGGTTGCTGGTATGTCTTATGAAAACCTAGAACAAACTTCAACTTTTGTTGAGGGACAAGATTTTCCAGATGTTGCTTTGAAAACTTTAGCGAGTGTTGCAACTTATACAAATGGAGATGGAAGTTTCAATGAAAATAACTTAATCTCTTATTTTGGAAGAGCGAACTATGCTTATGATGGAAAATACCTAGTGGGTTTAAGTGCACGTCGTGATGCAGATAGCCGTTTCGGTACTTCATTTAAGAATGGTAATTTTGGAGCGGTTTCATTAGGTTGGATTGCAACAGAAGAAAAGTTTTTACAAGATATTTCTTGGTTAAGTTTCTTAAAACCTAAAGCTAGTTATGGTACAAGTGGTAATAATAGCGGTTTAAGTTTCTATCAAGCACGTACACAATATGGTTCTGCTACTTACGGAACATCGGGCGGTATTGCTATTAGCAATTTCGGTAATGATGACCTTCGTTGGGAGAAAGTTACTATGTTAAACGTAGGTTTAGATTTCGGCTTATTTAATAATAGAATCACTGGTGAATTCGAATGGTATGATAAAGTAACTAGCGATATGTTGTTAAATGTACCGGTACCTTCTATGTCGGGAACGACTTCGGTATATGGTAACGTAGGAGAAATGAGCAACAAGGGTATTGAATTGACTTTAAACACAATCAATATTTCTAATAAAAATTGGAGATGGACAACTAGCTTTAATGCAGCTAAGAACAAAAACAAATTATTGAAATTAGATGGTGATCAAACAGAAATCTTACCTTCTTCTGCACGTTATGCAAATGCGTTAATAGTAGGTCAACCAATTGGTGTATTTTATGCTCCAATTTTCTTAGGTGCTGATCCTGCAAATGGTGACCCTTTATTCCGTAAAGCAGATGGTGGAACAACTAATACTTATGACGAAGCTGGTAAGTTTATTGTTGGTAACCCGAATCCTGAGTGGATTGGAGGTATCACAAATAATGTTTCTTACAAAGGAGTTGAATTAAGTTTCATGTTCCAAGGAGTATTTGGTAACAAAGTACAAAATGGAGCTGGTGGCTTTATGAGTGCAAGTGGTGAGTGGTTTGATAACCAAACAAGAGACCAATTAAATAGCTGGAAAAACCCAGGAGACATTACAATGGTTCCTGAAGCAAGGTTAGCTTACAATGCTGATTGGTACTTTATGGGCGGAACAAATGTGAGTACTCGTTACATGGAAGATGCATCTTATGTACGTTTAAAGAATGTAAGTGTTCGTTATTCTGTACCTCAAAAAGTGCTTACTAATTTAAAAATAAGCAGTGCTCAAATTTATTTGACTGGTGTGAATTTAGCTACTTTCACAAAGTATACTGGATGGGATCCTGAGGTGAATACCGATTACCGTGCTGGTAACGTGAACCAAGGAAGTGATTTCTATGCAGCACCTCAAATTAAGAGCTGGGTATTTGGTATAACAATTGGATTCTAACTTACTTATTAAATTTTTTATATGAAAAAAATTATAAACATAAACCTTTTCCTATCGCTTGTTCTTTTGATAAGCGGTTGTGAGAAAAAACTTGAACTTTCAAATCCGCAATCCATAGATGCGTCTACGGCTTTGTCAACGGATGATCGTGTTAAAAAAGCACTTATTGGTAACTACGCTGCATTAGGGTCATCAAGCTTATTTGGCGGTGATGTACTTTGGATGAGTGAATTATTAGGAAGTGACGACGAATTAAATTGGGTAGGTACTTTCCCTGATCCAAGACAAATTATTGGAAAAACAATTTTCACTAATAATGCAAATGTATCAAGTACTTGGTCAGAAGCTTATGGTGTAATATTTAACTCAAATAATATTTTGGGTGCAATTGATGTTGTTAAGGCGGCTGATAAAAACAAAGTAAAAGGAGAAGCCTTGCTTCAAAGAGCATTGGTCTATTTTGAGCTAGTGAAATTTTTTGGTGAAAAACCTTATGTTGCTGGTAGCCCAGACCAATTAAAAGGGGTTCCATTGATTACAGCTACTGGCCCTGCTGCACCTCAAGACGTTTATTATCAGTTAGCGCGTGCTTCAGTTGCTGCTATATATACACAAGTGTTAGCTGACGCTGTTGAAGCAGAAAGCTTATTGCCTAATACGAACGGCGTCTACCTTAATAAGGCAGCTGCTTCTATGTTATTAGCTAGAGTGTATTTACAACAAGCTAATTATACTGCTGCAAGAGATGCTGCAAACAGATGTATTACAACTGCTACAGCAAACAGCTTTGGTTTAATGACTAACTACGAGGACGCGTTCAACCAAAGTGCAAACACAAAAGAAGATTTATTTGCAATGCAAGTAACTACTCAAGCAGGTTCAAATTCTTGTTTTATATACTTTAGTACTTCTACATATGGTGCTCGTGACGGTGATATTGAAGTAACTGATAAGCATTATGACAAGTACAGTTCTAGCGATGTAAGAAAGGATTTATTCTTTTACGAAGCTGGTGCTTACCGTGCTGGAAAATGGAGAGACAATTATAAGAACGTGAAAGTAATGAGATTGGCTGAAGCCTACTTAACACGTGCAGAATGTAATGCTAGACTTAGCACAAACGTTGGTGCAACTGTTTCATCTGATTTAAACCAAACACGCAGCAGAGCAGGACTTGCTTTATTAGCTTCTCCAACGCTTCAAAATGTGCTTGACGAAAGAGAGTTAGAATTAGCTTTCGAAGGTCAAGGTGCATGGGATGCTAAACGTTTAAAACTTTCAATTGACGGAAAGGCATATGATGATGCTAAATTAACATTCCCTATTCCTCTTCGTGAAATGAACGTTAATAAGAATTTAGTTCAAAATCCTGGATATGCTAACTAAGTATTTTTAGTTACAATAGGACAATAAAAAAGGTCCCGACTATAATAGTCGGGACCTTTTTTATTCAGGTAAACCAGCTGCTAGCTAGTTGGCCAATTGCTTATAGTTTTATTTCTTCTTGAGCGTCGTCTAAGAATTTGTATTCTACTAAATGGCTAGTAGTGGATGCTTGAGATTGTAGTTTTATTTTGTACTTCTTTCTCCAACGCTTAATAATACTATTAAAAATGCCCTTAGTTAAATGGGAATGAATAATAGGGTGCACTAGAATATATAATTTTTTGTGACCATGAGTAGCTAAATAGGCTAATTTTTTCTCCATCTCATCCTCTAATAACAATGCAGAGGTGATTTTTCCCGTACCGCCACAAGCTGGACAATCCTCAGAAGTATTAATGTTTACTTCTGGCCTGATCCTTTGGCGAGTAGCTTGCAACAAGCCAAACTTAGATATTGGCAAAACTGAATGTCTTGCTCGGTCGGTCTTCATATAGTCTTCTAAAGCCTCTTGTACTTTCTTCTTATTTTCAGGCAATTTCATGTCAATGAAATCAATGACAATAATACCGCCAATATCACGAAGCCTTAACTGTCTTGCTATTTCTTCCGCAGCTTCTAAATTTGTTTGAAGTGCATTTTCCTCTTGGTTGTTTCCAACGCTTTTAAAGCCACTATTTACGTCAACCACGTGTAAGGCCTCAGTATGTTCAATAATCAAATAAGCGCCGCTATTTAGGTTTACAGTCTTACCAAAGGAGGATTTAACCTGTTTGGTGATAGCATATTGGTCGAAAATAGAATTCTCACCAGTATGTAGGCTTATTATGTTTGATTTGCTTGGGGCTATACGTTGTAAATAGCTAAGGGTGATATCGTATATCTTCTTATCGTTTACAACAATTTTATTAAAATCGGCACTTAATAAATCCCTTAAAATACTTGTTGTTTTACTTTCTTCACTCATTATCCTCATTGGAGGCATTGCGCCCTTCAAGTTGGCTTCAATATTTTTCCAGTTATCAACTAGGGTTAGTAAGTCCTCGTGTAGTTCGGCTGTTGTTTTTCCTTCTGCCGCTGTTCTTACAATTACGCCAAAGTTTTTTGGTCTGATTCCTTCAATAATCTTTTGAAGTCTTTTGCGTTCTTCTGAAGAGTGTAATTTTTTAGAAACAGCTACTATTTCGTTAAAAGGAGTAAGTACTACAAAGCGACCTGCCAATGAAATTTCGCATGTCAGCCTTGGTCCTTTTGCAGCTATTGGTTCCTTTAATATTTGAACGAGTATATTTGGCTTTCCGTTAAGTACTTCGCTAATTTTCCCTGTTTTAATAATTTCGGGAGCTGACTGAAATTTTGCAAAATTAAAGTCGGGTTCATTCATCGCTGATTGCGTGAACTTAATAATTGATTTAGCATAAGGGCTTAAATCGGTATAATGCAAAAAAGCATCTTTTTCAAAACCTACATCAACGAATGCTGCATTAAGTCCTGGGATAATTTTTTTCACCTTACCCAAGTACAAGTCTCCAACAGCAAACTTGGCGTCTACTTTTTCATTGTGGATTTCCACTAATTTCTTATCCTCCAACAAGGCAATTTCTACCCCATCAGCGGAACTGTTAATGATTAATTCTTTGTTCACTTTTAGCAACTTTTTTAAAAAACAGGTAGCCTGCTAGAGTAGCAATAGCGCTGCTTTATAATGTTATGAATCACGGCCACTTTACAAAGGAAGGTAAAAGGTAAAGTAAAGTTGCTAAGTAGAAGAGTGGCCTGAATGTAAAAGAATACAAGCGCGTTTAATAAATAAACGCGCTTGTATCAGGGATAGAGAACTATTTGTTCTTTTTCTTATGACGATTCTTTCTTAAACGTTTTTTTCTTTTGTGCGTCGCAATTTTATGACGCTTTCTTTTTTTACCACAAGGCATGTCCGTAAATTTTTGTTATAAAATGTTATTTCTTTAATAGTTTAATCCTCTTAGTGATCGCTTCTTTAGCTTGTGGAATAGTTACCCGCTCATTTACTTTGGTATACCATTCAATTGCTAATTGTTTTTTGTCGGTTAGTTCGTAACACTCAGCCAAGTTAACCATGGCTTCTAAATTACTAGGGTCGTCTTTTAATACTAAAGTAAATCTTTCGATTGCCTTGTCATATTGTCCAGATTTTTTTCCGCCCAATCCTAACATTAATTGTCCGTAAGTATTATGCGGATTTTTATCCAACACTTCTTTAATTTTTTGGATACCTGCCATTGGGTTGTCTGATAAATTACCAAACAAATAGCAAGCACCTAAATTAACAATTGCTGAATCGTTATTAGGATTGAAAACCAATGCTTTCTCTAAAAGAACTTTCGCATTTCCTGCTATCCAAGGTTGCATATCAGGAGGTGCTTCAGGTGAGGTTAAGTTATCAACCAGCAACTGGGCTGCAAAAGTGAGGCTTTTTTCAGAATTTTCCAACAAAGCAGCACTGTAAGTATAATAAAAGTAAGGTTCAGGCTTTCCTACGGTGTTTCCCCAAAAAGCAGCCATCTCGTGGTAAACATGTAAGCTATCAGCTGTTGTTTTAGACTTAACTAGTTCATTATCAAGCGATAGCAGGGTAATTTTTTGCTCAGCACTAAGTGCTAATTTGGCCTTTTCTAATACACTAGCGTTCGAAATTGCTTCGTGTTGCCCTGTCTCTGAGCTTGCAGAAATTGTTGATTTTTTGAATCGAGGGGCCAGAAAGTAAAGCGTGCTTAATAAAACTAAGCTTATAAGCACCAGAATAAATTGTGTTTTCTTCAAGGTTGGTCGGTTTCGTGCAAAGGTAATTACTTACGTTTGCTTTTAACCTCGTTTACAAATTCTTTTGCAGGTTTAAATGCAGGAATAAAATGTTCAGGTATTTCAACGGCAATATTCTTCTTAATATTACGTCCAATTTTAGCTGCTCTTTTTTTAGTTATAAAGCTGCCAAAGCCACGTATATATATGTTTTGGCCATTCGCTAAGTTCTCTTTTACTTCCTTAAACATGGTTTCTAAAGTAACTAAAACGTCTACCTTAGGAATCCCTGTTTTCTCAGAGATTTGATTTATTAGATCAGATTTTCTCATGATATTGGTTTTGGGGTTTGTGTATTAAAAATAAATGAAATTTTAAGCTTTTACAACTATATTCTAATATTTTTTATTCATTTTAGCACATAATTTTAAAGGAATATACATATTATTTATT
>JBEDKT010000266.1:0-13045 GCA_041172025.1 Bacteroidota bacterium | reverse complement strand
GTATTACATATGTCAATAATAGTTTCTTCAAATACGCCATGTGTAGAAGGGTAAGTAACCATTAAGCCGCCTAAGTTGTCCTTATGTTCTGTTGCTTTTGCCTTTAAGTCGGATACGTCAATATTACCTGCAGCGTCACATGCTACTACAACAACTTTAAATCCTGCCATTACAGCGCTTGCTGGGTTAGTGCCATGTGCACTTATTGGAATTAAAACAATATTTCTGTTCGTATGGTTGTTATGAGCATGATAAGAACGAATAGTCATTAAGCCTGCATATTCACCCTGTGCGCCACTATTAGGCTGTAAACTACAAGCAGTAAAGCCAGTGGTTTGACAAAGATATTCGCTTAATTCTTTGGCTATTTCTTGATATCCTAAGGTTTGGTTACTTGGCGCAAATGGATGCATGCCGCCAAATTCAGGCCAGCTTACTGGTATCATTTCAGTAGCTGCATTTAATTTCATCGTGCAACTTCCTAAACTAATCATACTTGCATTTAAAGACAAGTCCTTGTTTTCTAATTGTTTAATATAGCGCATCATTTGTGTTTCGCTATGGTGTATATTGAAAACAGGATGTTGTAAATAACTTGAAGTACGTACTAATTCACTTGGTAAATTTGCATTTTTTACTGCCGCATTTAATGCGGTTGCTTTTTTGCCTGTAAGTTGTTCAAATAAGTCAACCACTGCATGAATATCATTAAGGGTGGTTGTTTCGTCTACTGTAATCCCAACACTGCCATCTGCAAAATAGTGAAAATTAACTTCGTGTTTTGCTGCTAATTTTTTCAAATTAGCGGTATCAATATCTTTAACTAGTAAAGTATCAAAGTAAAATTCATTTACTTGATTAATGCCTAATGACTGTAATTTTTGGTCAATACTTTGCGCATGATTATGAATAGTATCAGCTATCTTTTTTAAACCAACTGGTCCATGGTATACGGCATACATCGCGGCCATGTTGGCTAGCAATGCTTGTGCGGTACATATGTTTGAAGTTGCTTTTTCTCTTTTAATATGCTGCTCACGAGTTTGCAAGGCCATTCTTAAAGCACGGTTTCCTTGTGCGTCTACGCTCACTCCAATAAGCCTTCCTGGCATGCCTCTTTTGAATTCGTCCTTCGTTGCAAAATAGGCTGCGTGAGGGCCGCCGAATCCCATTGGCACTCCCAAACGTTGTGTATTTCCAACAGCAACATCTGCATTTAATTCTGCTGGGCTCTTTATTAAAGTTAGCGATAGGATATCGGCAATTAATATTACTAAGCCACCCGCTTGGTGCACTTTTTCTATAAAGTTTGAATAGTCTTCAATACTTCCTTTATTATTTGGGTATTGAAGTATAGCGCCAAAGTAGGTGCCATCAAATGTTGCTTGTTGATAATCCCCTTCTACTAATTGTATTCCTATTGGGTTAGCACGTGTTGCTAAAACATCTTTTGTTTGTGTAAATATAGCACTGTCAACAAATAATTTTGGATGTGTTGCGGTGTCTCCTTTATTAACATGATTAAATATCATAGCCATTGCTTCCGCTGCTGCAGTAGCTTCGTCTAGCAAAGAGGCGTTTGAAATTGCCATCCCCGTTAGGTCGGTAATCATTGTTTGGTAGTTTAATAAACTTTCCAAACGGCCTTGTGCTATTTCAGCTTGGTAAGGAGTATACTGCGTATACCAACCTGGATTTTCAAAAATATTCCTGAGTATTACACTTGGCGTGATAGTACCGTAGTAGCCTTGTCCAATAAAATTTTTAGCTAATTTATTTTTAGCGCCAATAGTTTTTAGCGATTGTAGCATTTCAAACTCACTTAAGCCCTCTGGAATATTCATTGGCTTTTTCAATCGAATATTTGACGGGATTGTTTTGTCAATTAACTCATCCAATGTTTTTACGCCAACAGCTGACAACATTTTTGCTGTATCAGCTTCATTTGGTCCAATATGTCTTTTAATAAATTCTGCGCCACTTGTATTCAATTGCATCATAAAAAGGAGTTTTATAAGTGCACAAATATACTATATTAACAGCTGTATTCTGTTTAAGGCCCTGCCCGTGGGGAAAGCTTGTGGATGAATATTAAAAGGTTTATATTTGTCGTCTATTATGGACCAATCTGTTGAACATTTATACGAAACTCCAACTCCCGAAGTACTTAAGAAGTTCCAAAACTTCCTAAAAAGGGTGGACAAGAAGACCATGCTAAGGCAATTGCCGGATTTGCATGATGCTGCATTTGAAAAAATCAACTGCCTTGACTGCGCACGTTGTTGTAAAAGCTATTCCCCAAGGTTTAAGATGCCTGATATAAAAAGGATAAGTAAGGTAATGGGCATGAAAGAAACAGCGTTTATTGATACTTACTTGACTATGGATAGTGAGGGTGATTATGTAGCCAATGAAAAACCTTGTCCTTTTTTAGGCAATGATAATGAATGTAGTATTTACGAAGACAGGCCTACCGATTGCCAAAGATTCCCTTATACCGACGAAGACGTATTTTTCAAGAGAATACCCATTACAATGAAAAATGCAGAATTCTGTCCAGCAGTGCATGATGTAATGATTGCTTTATTGTCGAAGGGTTAATACTCCATTTTTCTAAGGCTAGGGGCTTTGAACCAAGTGGTAATAACCACTAGTATTGTCATAGTGCCTCCAAATATAACTGAAGGAATTACACCAAATGCCCTTGCGGCTAAGCCACTTTCAAATTGGCCTAACTCATTACTGCTGTTAATAAACATAGAATTAACACTCATTACTCTTCCTCGCATATGGTCGGGTGTTTTTAATTGAACAATGGTACCTCTTACCACCATGCTAAATCCATCTAAAACACCACTCATTACAAGTGCTGCAAACGACAACCAGAACATTTTAGAAAGGGCAAATAGAATAATACAAACACCAAATCCGCCAACGGCGAGTAGTAATTTTTTTCCTTGGTTTTTACGCGCAGGAAATAAAGTTATAATAAGTATAACCAGCATAGCTCCAATATCAGCACCCGCATTTAACCAACCAAAGCCTATCGGCCCCACTTTTAGAATATCTTTCGCAAATACAGGTATCATTGCCACGGCACCCCCAAATAATACGGCAAATAAGTCTAAAGAAAGCGCACCCAATAATTCTTTACTTCTGAATACAAAACGCAATCCTTCTTTCACACTTTCCATTGTTTTTTGATCAATAATATTGGCGTGGGGTGGTTGTGGTTTTATTTTGGAGATAAAAAAATGACCAATTGCAACTAAGCTAAGCACTACGATCAGGGAGCCAGTATGCCCAAATCCTGCAATAATAAAACCTACTATGGAGTGACCTAGTATGGACGCAGTCAGCCAAATTCCTTGGCTCCAGGTGGTTGCATTTTGCAATAGTTCTTTTGGTATAATAGCCCCAACCAATGTGCCAAAGCTAGGCCCAGTAAATGATCGAATTATCCCCGTACAAAATATGATAAAGTAAATACCAATAGCAATTTGCAAAGTGCTTAAATTTTTGCTCCCGATAGAAGTAGACAAAAACAATAAAGCCAAAGCACATACCCAATACAAGACAACACCTCTTAACAATAGTTTTCTTTTTTCACTTACATCTATTACATGTCCTGCGTACAAGGCTAGTGACACTGCAGGAATTACTTCGGCTAAACCAATTAATCCAATTGCGAAGGGGTCGTTTGTTAATTCATAAATCCACCAACCTACTAAAGTGCCCATCATGCGTAATCCCATGATGAATAAAAACCGCCCAAGCATTAAATTCCTAAATTCAGTAATACGTAGGGCAATGAAAGGGTCGTTTTTTATTAATTTAGAGGTTTTGTCCATGGCTAGCTATTAAGGCAAATTGAAATAGTGTTGGCCCTCGTCCAAATCCTTATCTAGGGCGTCTGTTATTACTTTAAAATGTGCCTCGTTGTATAAAAAATCGGCATTGCTCGCATCCACAAATATGGTTTTGATATTATGTTGCTTTATATAGCTTGTGTAAGTTTCTTGCAGCTTAAACAAATATTCGTCGGGTATAGATTGTTCGAATTTTCTATTTCTTTTTTTAATATTGGTTTGTAATTTATTTACAGGCGCATGCAAGTATATTAATATATCGGGAGGGGTTAACTGCTGGTAAAAAACGTCGAACATTTTTTGGTAAAGCCTGAATTCTTCTTCAGGTAAATTTACTTTTGCAAATAACAAGCATTTTGTAAATAAGTAATCAGAAACAGTTACTTCCTGAAACAAATCTTTATTTTTTATTAATTCTTGTTGTTGCTTAAAACGCTCCGCTAAAAAAAATAATTCTAAAGGGAAAGCATATTGTTTTGGGTTCTCGTAAAATTTTGTTAGAAAAGGATTTTCCGCAAATTCTTCTAAAACTAACTTTGCATTATAGTGTTGTGATAATAATTGAGAGAGTGTTGTTTTCCCGGCTCCAATATTTCCTTCAATGGTAATAAAACGATGATTCATATTTTTCGATATTCTACTTCGCCAAATATAGCAAGCGGCTTGCTTAAATAGTAGTTTTTTTATACACAGCCGAAGAATCTCCACATTCTTTCAACAATAAGGCATTTGTTTTCTTAAATACGGGATGTGCATAATCTGGCGCTATTTCCACCAAAGGCATTAATACAAAATTACGTTCAGCTAGGCGAGGATGGGGAATGGAAACTATTGCAGTTTCAATTATTTCTTCATTAAAATAGATGATGTCAATATCTATAGTTCTTGGCCCAAGTGGGTTTATACGTATTCGGCCTAGTTGTTTTTCTATATCCAATAATGCTAGCATAAGTTGCGAAGCATCCAACTGTGTTTCAATTAAAAGGGCTTGATTTAAGAAAGCGGCCTGGTCCTTGTATCCCCAGGCTTCAGTTTCGTATATATTCGAGGCTTTTAGCATTTTGCCACATGACTGTTCGATACAATCGATTGCAGTTTTCAAATTTGCCAATCGGTCGCCTATATTGCCGCCTATCAATAGGTATACTTTGTTCATAGATGGATTCTAAAAGTAGCTCAAATATCCATAATTTTACAGCGTTACCCTATTTTAGTCCAATCTATTTTTCGGAACAGCACATTCAATTTTATTTTAGTATGAAAAGTTTCTTCAAATCCTGTTTAGCCAGTTTATTGGCATTAATCATTTTTACTATTGGCGGGTTTTTCCTAATTGTAGGAATAGCGGCAAGTTTTTCAAAAGAAGAGGCTAAGACAATTAGTCCTAATTCTGTTTTAGTACTTGATATTGCTGAAACCTTTCCAGAACAAAGCAATGAAGATCCTTTTTCAGAAATCATAAATAAGAAGAAAGGTAAAACACCAAGTTTAGCTGAATTGATTGGCTTAATTGCACACGCGAAAACCGATTCGACCATTAAAGGAATTTACATCAAGTGTCAGCAAAATCCTAATGGTTATGCAGCTTCTGAGGAAATAAGAACAGCATTAATTGATTTTAAAACAGCTAATAAATTTGTAGTTGCTTATGGAGAAACTATTTCTCAAAAAGGCTATTGGATTGGCAATACGGCGGATGAAATATATTCACACCCACAGGGCGGTTTGGAATGGGCTGGGTTTTCCTATGAAACTATGTTCTTAAAAGGCATGCTAGATAAACTTGAAATTAAACCTCAAATATTTTATGCAGGTAAATTTAAAAGCGCCACAGAGCCCTTTAGGTATACTCAAATGTCTGACGCAAATAAATTACAAACAAGTGTTTGGTTAAATTCTATTTATAACAGTTTTATTCAAGGCACTGCCGAGCAAAGAAAACTTGACCCCGTATTTTTAAAAGCTATTGCAAACGAGGGAAAAGTGCAGACTGCAAATGATGCTTTAGGTTTTAATTTGATTGACGGATTAGTTTACGATGATCAATTAAAAAAAGTAATTGCGAAGAAACTTAAAGGCGTGAAAGAAAACGAAATTTCATTTGTTCCAATGAATGAATATGCTGGATCGGTTGCGCTTAGGGGAAAAAGCGGTGGCAAAATTGCTGTAGTATATGCGGACGGGGACATTGTTACCGGCAAAGGGGATAAGGAATCTATTGGAAGTGATGCGTTTAGAAGTTTACTTCAAAAAATTAGGTATGATAAATCAATTGACGCAGTTGTATTAAGGGTAAATTCTCCAGGGGGTAGTTCATTGGCGAGTGACATTATTTGGAGAGAAGTGGATTTGTTAAAAAAGGAAAAACCAGTTGTTGTAAGCATGGGTAATGTAGCTGCATCTGGTGGTTATTATATTGCTTGTGGTGCAGATTCTATTTTTGCAGATGCCAATACCATTACTGGATCCATAGGTGTATTTTCGGTCGTTCCCAATGTAGAAGGATTTATGAAGAATAAATTAGGAATCACATTTGACAGGGTAAAGACAGGAACCTATGCGGATGCGCCTTCGGCGACAAGGCCTTTAAATACAGTAGAACAAAAGTTTATACAAAGTGCCGTTGATAGTATTTATTTTACTTTTAAATCTCGTGTTGCTAAAGGAAGAAAAAAATCAGTTGAGTATGTTGATTCAATTGCACAAGGACGTGTTTGGACAGGGGTTGACGCTACAAAAATTGGCTTAGTTGACAAAGTAGGGTCACTGAATGACGCGATGAAGTCGGCAGCAAAAATGGCCAAACTAAAAGGCTACTCCATTAAAGCATACCCAGAGTCAAAATCGTTTATTGAAGAATTAATTGAAGGATATCAAGACAATATTAAAGTAAAGGCAATTCAACAAGAAATTGGCATGAGTCAATGGCAGCTTTTTAAACAAATCAAGTCTCTTCAGCAAATGATGGTGGAGCCTCAAGCACGTTTACCTATATTTGTTGTTAATCCACAATAAGCAATGCCAGCATATAGTCAAATTAAAGCAATGCTAGCCATCACCAAAGCTAGCTTACGTTCAATTTTCAGAAGCCCTTCAGCAGTGGTTTTTAGTATTGCTTTCCCACTTATATTTATCTTAGTATTTGGCTTTCTAAGCAGTGGAGGTAATATAAACGTAACCGTTGCGATGGATGCAAAGTCGGATACCTTAAATCCTGTGTATACAAGTATTAAAAAAATTGCAGGGTTTAAATTTATTTCAAAAGACAGCGCTACCATTAAGGGGGAGCTAGCTAAAGGGAGAATAACAGCGCTTATTAATATTGTGTCTACTGGAGACAAGAATGCACCTTACACTATTAATTTAACAAGTTCTGAAGCGGCAAATCCGCAAAATATTCAGCTAATAAAATCTATCTTAAATTCCGTTATTGCAAAAATTAATGAGGAGCGGTTCCCCAATGCAGCAACCATTGCTGTAGTAAATAACCAGGTAAATCAAGTGCCAGGAAGGGTATACCGCACAATTGATTTTATTTTGCCTGGGCAGTTAGGGTTTTCATTATTAAGTGCAGGGGTTTTTGGTGTGGCTTTTTTGTTTTTTAATTTAAGACAACAATTGGTACTAAAGCGTTTTTATGCTACCCCCATTAGGAGGTTATATATTATTCTTGGAGAAGCATTAAGCAGGGTAATATTTCAATTAATTACTGCTGTAATTATAGTGGGAATAGGGTATTTTGCTTTTAAGTTCACTTTGGTCCACGGCATGGCAACCTTTGCAAGCATTATGGGACTTAGTTTTATAGCCCTTATTTTATTTATGGGATTTGGTTTTATTGTAAGTGGGGTTGCAAAAAACGAAAGCAGTATTCCACCTATTGCTAATTTAATCACGTTGCCGCAGTTTTTATTGGCGGGTACTTTTTTTTCAATTGATAATTTCCCAACATGGATGCAGCCTTTTTGTAGAATACTGCCATTGACTCATTTTAATAATGCAATGCGTAATATTTCTTTTGAAGGAGCAAGTTTATTTGATGCTTGGAGTGAGGTTTCAATTCTTTTGATTTGGATTGTGGTAGTATATGCAATTGCTTTTAAAATTTTTAAATGGGAATAAATGAGATTAGTTAAATTAGTATTCATTAGTTTATTTTTTTTAAGTTTATTAATCACCGCCATCTCGGCGTTGTTTCCTTCAACGGTTATTGTTTCAAGAGCCATTGAACTTAATACCACGCCCGATAAAATCTCCTTTTACACGGCTGACTTAAATAATTGGAATGCATGGATGAGTGATTGGAAAGAAAGCAAGGTATTGGTTGTAAATAATAAGGCTTCGGTTGGTTCTCAAACAATTGAGTTGTTAAGCAAAAACGATAGTAGTGTTCGTTATAACTGGGTTGCGACGGGCCAAGCTCCTTATTTAGTGCAATTTGAATGGATCCGATTAAAGGATGACGCCTATGTAATTCATTGGACTTTTGAACAACATGTAAGTTGGTATCCTTGGGAGAAATTTCAAACCTTATTGAATGAAAAAGTATTAGGTTCTAAAATGGAAATTGAATTAGCAAACTTAAGCAATACCATTCTTGCCGAAACGGTGAAGTAGTTTAAACAGGCGCCTATTTTTCATTTTGTTGAATCAGGTATTCCATATTACGCTTGATCCCTTTTAGTTTTGACCTAAGTAAGGGAGATTTTTTAAACCTTGCCTTAAAGGTTGTTTCTTCTATTTGTAACCAATCCTCTTGTTTCATTTGCAATAAGCCATTCAATGGTCTAAAATGTTTTTCATGGTGTGCTTTGCTAAATCTATTCCATGGACACACGTCTTGGCAAATATCGCATCCAAATAACCAATCTTTAAAGGGCCTGTCGGTAACTATTTCTGGTTGTTTTAATTCAATAGTAAAATAGCTTATGCAATGATTCGCTTCGATGGTTTTGTCGGGAAGGATTGCTTGTGTGGGGCATGCATCAATGCATTGTGTGCAACTGCCACAATAATCTTTTGTAATTGGGTCGTCATAGATTAATTCTAAATCTACAACAAGGGTTGCTATAAAGAAAAAAGAACCGGCGGTTGGACGAATTAAGTGCCCGTTCTTTCCAATCCATCCCGCGCCAGATAATTTTGCCCATGACCTTTCTAGTACAGGTGCTGAGTCAACAAAGCCCCTGCCTTCAATTGGCCCAATCATTTGTCGCATAGTATCCAGTAATTCGAATAATTGTTGTCTTATTACTTCGTGATAGTCTTCACCGTAAGCATATTTCGCAATTTTCGGGTTTCCTTGTTCTTGCATTTCTGCTGGGTAGTAGTTCTTCAAAAAAGTAATAACCGATTTTGCGCCAGGCACTAATACTCTTGGGTCAGTTCTTTCTGCAAAATGGTTTTCCATATAGGACATCTCGCCATGAAATCCTTTGTCTAGCCATTGCTGTAATCGACGTGCATCTTCGGTTAGTTCTACTGCTTTTGCAATACCGCAATAATCAAAGCCCATTTGTGCAGCAGCTTCCTTTATAAATTCAGAGTTGGAAAAATTATTCAATCGGTTCTATTTATGGTATGGATAATTGTCGATTAACGCCTAAAATAAGCTGCTTGAAACATTTATCGTATATGCAAAAATAGCAGAAAAACCTTGATAGGACTGCCTTTTATTCCGTTTTCTTATCTCTTTTAAGACATAATTACTGAATCGCTTAGCTGGCTAACTATTTGAGGTATATATTTTGTAAATAAAACATTCATTATGAATTTAAGTCAGTACACCATTAAGGCGCAAGAAGCAATTCAGGCTGCACAGCAATTGGCCTATAATAATACTAATGCGTCTATCGAAACAGCGCATTTATTAAAAGCTATTCTACTAGACAAGGATAGCCCGACTGAATTTCTATTAAAGAAAAACAATGTAAACCCAACCTTGGCGCTTCAAAAAACGGAGGAGCTTATTGGGACATTGGCAAAGCAACAGACAGGCGAACCCGCTTCTAATGTAAGTAGGGATTTAAATAGTGTTTTATTAAAAGCGAATGCTGCTTTAAAAATATTTGGTGACGAATTCGTAACAACGGAGCATTTGATGATTGCACTATTGCAAGTAAATGATGCTGTTGCAAAAAATTTAAAAGATGCGGGCTTAACGGAAAGTGGTTTAACGGCAGCAATAAAGGAGTTAAGAAAGGGAGACACTATTCAGTCAGCAACACAGGAAACACAATTTCAGGCTTTATCAAAATATGCAAAGAACTTAAATGACCTTGCAAACAAAGGTAAGTTGGATCCTGTAATTGGTAGAGACGAAGAAATTAGAAGAACACTTCATATTCTTTCAAGAAGGAGTAAGAACAATCCAATTTTGGTGGGAGAGCCTGGTGTGGGTAAGACAGCCATTGCGGAAGGGTTGGCTATGCGTATTGTGAACGGGGATGTGCCAGATAACTTAAAAAGTAAAATTATTTATGCCCTAGATATGGGGCAGTTAATTGCTGGTGCAAAATACAAAGGAGAGTTTGAAGAAAGGTTAAAAGGAGTGGTTAAAGAAGTAGCAGATAGTGACGGTGGCGTGATTTTATTTATTGACGAGATACATACATTAGTGGGTGCAGGAGGAGGAGAAGGCGCAATGGATGCAGCAAATATTCTTAAGCCAGCCTTGGCTAGAGGAGAATTAAGGGCCATAGGAGCAACTACTTTAAGCGAGTATCAGAAATTCTTTGAAAAGGATAAAGCGTTAGAACGTCGATTCCAAAAAGTAATGATTGACGAGCCAAGTAAAGAAGACGCCATTTCTATTTTAAGGGGGTTAAAGGAACGTTATGAAACGCACCACCATGTGCGTATAAAGGACGAAGCTATTATTGCTGCGGTAGAATTGTCTAGCAGGTATATTACTGACCGTTTCTTACCCGACAAAGCAATTGATTTAATTGACGAAAGTGCTGCTAAATTAAGGTTGGAGATGAACTCGATGCCAGAAGAATTAGATAGGCTGATAAGACAAATACGTCAATTAGAAATTGAGAGAGAAGCAATTAAGAGAGAGGACAATCCTGAGCAATTAAAAGCTTTAAATATTGACATTAGCAACTTAATGGTTCAACAGGATACATTAAAAGCTAAATGGACAGAGGAAAAAGAAGTAGTGGATAAGGTACAAAAAGCAAAAACGAATATTGAAAAATTAAAACAGGAAGCAGAAGTTGCTGAACGTAACGGTGATTATGGTAAAGTTGCCGAGATACGATATGGTAAAGTAAAAGACGAAGAAGCGATTTTAGAAACTTGTACCAAGCAACTTCAGGAAATGGGAGATACAGGAAAACGTTTAATGAAAGAAGAGGTTGACGCGGAAGATATTGCGGAAAATGTTGCAAAAGCAACAGGTATTCCAGTAAGCAAAATGTTGCAATCGGATAGAGAAAAGCTATTAAAGTTGGAAGAAGAGTTACACAATAGGGTTGTAGGACAAGAGGAGGCTATTTCAGCGGTGTCAGATGCTATTAGGCGCAGCAGGGCTGGGTTACAAGACCCTAAGAAACCAATTGGCTCCTTTATATTTTTGGGAACAACGGGTGTAGGTAAAACGGAATTGGCAAAGGCCTTGGCTAATTATTTATTTGATGACGACGCAATGATGACCAGAATAGACATGAGCGAGTATCAGGAAAAACATTCAGTGTCAAGGTTAGTTGGGGCGCCTCCCGGATATGTTGGTTACGAAGAAGGAGGGCAATTGACAGAAGCAGTAAGAAGAAAGCCTTATAGTGTTGTGTTGTTAGATGAAATTGAAAAAGCGCATCCGGATGTTTGGAACATTTTATTACAAGTGTTAGATGACGGTCATTTGACAGACAATAAGGGGCGTACTGTAAATTTCAAGAATACAATTATTATAATGACAAGTAATATTGGTAGTCATTTAATACAAGAAGCATTTGAAGGAGTTACTGAAAAAAATGTTGACGAAAAAACAGAGCAGTCAAAAACAGAAGTAATGGCTTTATTAAAGCAAACCATTCGTCCTGAATTCTTAAACAGGGTGGATGAAATAATTATGTTCTCTCCGCTATTGCAAAAACAAATGTCTGCGATTGTGAAAATTCAACTTAATAACTTGAAAAAGTTAGTTGCAGAAAACGGAATGCAAATTGATTTCAGTAATTACTTAGTTGACTATTTGTCTGAGCAAGGGTTTGATATGCAATTTGGTGCACGACCATTAAAAAGATTAATTCAAAAAATGGTAGTGAATGAATTAAGCAAGAAAATCCTGAGTGGAGAAATTGACAAGACCCAAAAAGTACTAATTGATGTTTTTGACGGGGTAGTTGTTTTCAGAAACGAAGCTTAGTCCTTTTAAATTACAACAGCCTGTTTTGAGATGTAGCCAAGTACTTGTATATTTGAAGCGTGGGTGGCATTAAGTAGTATCCATAAACAAGTATATGGCAAACAATAGGAAGGCAGCAGTTGGTTTTATCTTTTTCACCTTAGTATTAGATATTATAGGATTAGGCATTATTATACCAGTAATCCCTCAACTAATTGAACAGCTGCTAGGTACACACGACATTAGCAAAGCGTCAATATATGCTGGATGGCTAACTTTTTTATATGCTACAATGCAATTTATATTTGCGCCATTCATTGGTAGCTTGAGTGATAAATATGGTCGCCGACCGGTATTATTAATTTCTTTATTTGGGTTTGGGTTAGATTATTTATTTCTAGCATTTGCGCCTTCTATTTTATTTTTATTCATTGGTCGTGCTATTTCGGGAATTGCTGGCGCGAGTATTACCACGGCGACTGCTTATATTGCTGACATTAGTGATGATACTAATCGCGCGCAAAATTTTGGTATGATTGGTGCAGCTTTTGGTATTGGCTTTATTATTGGTCCAATGTTAGGAGGTGTCCTTGGAGAATTTGGCCCACGTATTCCTTTTTTAGTTGCAGCGGGACTTGCTTTAATAAATACACTCTATGGTTATTTTGTATTGCCTGAGTCCTTAGACAAGGAACATAGAAGAAATTTTGAATGGAGAAGAGCGAACCCATTAGGTGCATTAAGCCATTTTAAAAAATACCCTGCCGTTATAGGGTTGGTTGTTGCATTAGCATTTATATACTTGGCGGCACATGCTGTTCAGAGT
>JBEDKT010000265.1:0-12825 GCA_041172025.1 Bacteroidota bacterium | reverse complement strand
ATTTAAACCTAGCAAAGGCATTCATATGACTGTCTGCAATATGATGTACTAATTGTTGAATCATCCAGCCACCTTCGCGGTAGGGCGTATCAAGTTGTACTTTATCTAAATTTTGCACAGCCATTTCTAGGTCCTTGGGCAAATGGCGTAAATCACTAATCCATTTGGCTTTTTGTGCTTGAGAAAATGGGGCTAATTCAAATTTACCGATGGGATATTTAGGATCTGTCATATTCATGATTTAAAACTTTATTAATGCTAATGGGCTTAATCTTCTCTCCACTCCTTTCCAGTCAAATGAATAAACACATCTTCTAAATTTGCTTTCTTCACTTCTTTTACTTTTTCAAAACCGGTTGCCACCAATTCGTCAATGAGGGCATTAGGTGTGTTTATTGAAATAATTTTACCACTATCCACAATAGCTACCCTATCACATAAAATCTCGGCTTCGTCCATATAGTGTGTGGTAATTATAACCGTTGTACCATTGTCTCTGATTTCTTTAATAAGTTCCCACAAGTTCCTTCTAGCTTGAGGATCAAGGCCAGTAGTAGGTTCATCCAAAAATATAATTTTAGGATTATTTATTAAAGTAGTTGCAATGGAGAATCGTTGCTTTTGCCCTCCACTTAATTCTTTATACTTTGCCTTTGCTTTATCTTCTAAATTTACTTTCTTCAACAGTTCAATTGCGTCCACTTGGTTTTGGTAAAGCCCAACAAATAAATGAATGAGTTCGGTTAAATTTAAGTTCGGATAAAAACCAGAGGACTGCAATTGTACTCCAATAATTTTTTTAATCGCTTCTGGGGATTTATCTAAATCCATCCCATCCACAAATATCTCCCCACTCGTCTTCTCCCTTAAAGTTTCAATAATTTCTAGTGTCGTAGATTTTCCTGCCCCATTTGGGCCTAATAAACCAAATATCTCCCCCTCAAATACATCAAAGCTTATTCCTTGAACCGCTTTAAAATCGCCATAAGACTTATATAAGTCTTTAACACTGATGATGGTTTTTGGAGACATATTTTAGAGTTGAATGAAAACAAATTTAAGGCTTTGTCCCTTATCTTTGTCAAAATCAATTTAAAGCACATGAACATTGGAATATTAGGTGGTGGACAACTAGGTAGGATGCTTTTACAAGCTGCTGCCAATTACGATGTTACAACACATGTACTAGAAAATGATGCAAACTGTCCTGCGGCACATTTATGTCACCATTTCACGTTGGGTAATATTCAGGACTATGATGCGGTTTATGCATTTGGTAAAAACTTAGATGCATTAACAATCGAAATTGAAGCAGTAAATGTAGAAGCTTTAGAACAACTAGAAAAGGAAGGTGTTAAAGTTTACCCTACACCCGCAGCAATAAAAATTATTAAAAATAAGATTCTTCAAAAACAGTTTTATCAAACAAACGAAATTCCAACTTCTGCTTTTCATATCACCAATATGCAAACTGATTTAATAGTGCATGTAAACTTTTTCCCTGCAGTACATAAATTGGGCGAAGGCGGTTATGATGGCAAAGGTGTTCAAGTAATTAATACGGAACACGAGATAGCCTTAGGCTTCGACGGCCCTTCGGTATTAGAGCAAAAAGTAAGTATAGCAAAAGAAATTGCGCTAATTGTGGGGATGGATGCTAAGGGGGAAACTATTATTTACCCTCCAGCTGAAATGATATTTGATCCTGTATATAATTTATTAGACTACCAATTAAGCCCAGCAAGGTTAGAACAGAAGCAATTATGGAAGGCTGAAGCTATTGCCCGAAAAGTAGTGACTAGTTTAAAGAGTCCTGGTTTATTTGCAATTGAATTATTTATTGACACAGCTGGTGATATTTGGGTGAATGAAACTGCACCTCGTGTACACAATAGCGGCCACCATACTATTGAAGCAAACTATAGTAGTCAGTACGATATGTTATTACGCATTTTAATGAACTACCCTTTAGGAAACACAAGTCCTATTTTACCATCGGCTATTGTTAATATTATTGGCAGCGAAGGCTATAACGGCAATGTTTATTACGAAGGCCTAGAAGAAGTTTTAGGGATGGAAAATGTATTTGTACATTTATATGGAAAAAAAATAACTAAACCTGGGCGTAAAATGGGACATGTAACCATTATGAGCAGTGATTATCAGGATTTAACGCATAAAGCGAATAAGATAAAACATACCCTAAAAGCAATCACAAAATAAATACTAAACCGCTTTTGGTTTTAACAGTGACTTTTTAATTTGTAAATTTTTAAAGTACCCTATTCCTATAATACTTTTAAGCTGCAAGCCCGGCGATTTTTTGAGTGGGCCAAATATTCGAATTTTATCATCATACATAAGGTCTAAAGAATAGGAAGCTGTAAAGTTCTTATTTATTTTAAAACTGAAAAAATTAGTCATGTACAAATTAATATTTTCTGGTTTTTCATAATAGTTTGAGAAGAAATCGGCACGACCACGATAGGAAATATTAGGGGCAATAGTGTTGCTGTAATTTACAGTAACAAATAAACCTGTTTCTTTATAAATATGCTTGCCAGGTTCTACCCCATATTTACCTAAAGCAGATAGTTTAGCATTTAACACGATGGTATTACGAGAAGTAAGTGGAGAAAAGAAAATAGATAATTCCTTGTTAGGTTTATAGTCGACCCCCGCAGACAAAATTAAATAGGCAGGCGAAAGTAAGGAAGAAGTGAAAGTTGAATTGGTACCACTATAACTATACCCGTCAAATACCTGAGAACGGAAATTAAATAAAGCTGACAGGTACATCTTACCTATGGTGTCTATTTTATAGCCATACTTACTCAGGAAATCGAATCGGTCGTCGTTTTTTCTGCCTCCTTGGCTTGTTGACTGAACAAACCCTAAATTAACGTCCAAGTTATTATACCACCCGTGGCGCGGCTTTTTAAAATAAGCAAAGTAGTTAAAGTAACTATTCAAGGACATATTAAAATTATCACCCCCTGCTGCCCAATTACTAAGTGAGCTTTGAGACAAATTAAAGTTATATGACCCCCCTTTCTTCCAATTATAATTGCTAGTGTCGTTATCCTTTTTTACGTTTCTTGAGAGTTCAGATTTAATTTTATTCACCACCAATTCCTGGGAAATTACATTGTTTGCTATGGAAAAGAATACTATATATATAAGCAAATGCTTCATATTATAAACGTTTGATCAAATATAAGGATGCTTACCTAAACAAGCGAAACCTGCTTAATATTTATAATTATCCTATATAATAATTTCATTTTTAAACGCTTGTTAATCAGTTATTTAACTCAATTTGGCTGACAAGTTGGCACATACTGTTATTTTTAACTAATTTCGTTGTTCAAATAACATTGAATGGAATTATACTCGCCCGATACGAAGGCACATGATGAAGCAAGACAAGGAGAAGCTTTTACGTCTAATTCAAAGCAACAAAGCTTTGATAAATTCTTTTATGTAGAAAGCTATGGCTGCGCAATGAACTTTGCTGACAGCGAAGTAGTTGCTTCTATTTTAGAACAAAATGGATTTGGAAGTACTCGTGAAATTGAAAGAGCTGATTTGATATTAGTGAATACTTGTTCAGTAAGGGAAAAAGCAGAACAAACCGTACGTAAACGTTTAACTGAATTTAGAAAACTAAAATACCAGAAACCGGGTTTACTAGTAGGTATTTTAGGCTGCATGGCCGAACGTTTAAAATCCCAATTATTAGAAGAAGAAAAGTTAGTGGATATAGTTGTTGGACCAGATGCTTACCGCACCCTACCTGATTTAATTTCAGAAGCTGGCACAGGTCAAAAAGCAGTAAATGTATTATTAAGCCGAGATGAAACTTATGGAGATATAGCCCCAGTGCGTTTAGACAGTAATGGCATAAGTGGTTTTGTATCAATTATGCGTGGATGTAACAACATGTGTAGCTTTTGTGTAGTCCCTTTTACAAGAGGCCGCGAACGCAGCCGTGATGCATTTTCAATTGTTGCAGAATGTCGTGATTTATTTGAAAGAGGTTATAAAGAAGTAACCTTATTAGGACAAAACGTAGATAGTTATTATTGGAATAATCCTGAAACAAAGCAGTCGGTTACTTTCGCCCAATTATTAGAAAGCGTTGCATTAATTGATATTTCAATGCGTGTTCGCTTTAGTACTTCTCATCCAAAAGACATTACGGACGAAGTATTACATACCATGGCCAAGTACTACAATATTTGCAATTACATTCACCTGCCTGTACAAAGTGGTAGTTCTAGAATGTTGCAATTAATGAACCGTACTTATACAAGAGAATGGTATTTAGCAAAAGTGGCGCGCATTAAAGAAATTATGCCGGACTGCAGCATTTCTACAGATATTATTGCAGGATTCTGTACTGAAACCGAACAGGACCATCAAGAAACTATAAGCTTAATGCAAGCAGCTGAATATGATTTAAGCTACATGTATTTTTATTCTGAAAGGCCAGGCACATTAGCTGCTAAGCGTTATAAGGATGACATTCCAGAAGAAGTGAAAAAAAGAAGACTTCAAGAAATTGTGGATGTACAATGGACCCTTTCTAACGAAAGCAACAAAAGAGATGTAGGAAAAACATTTGAAGTATTAATAGAAGGTGACAGTAAAAAAAGCAACCAGCAATGGATGGGAAGGACAAGCCAAAGTAAAGTTGTTGTTTTTGACAAAGCAAATCACTCCCTTAAAAAAGGCGACTATGTACAAGTAACCGTGAATGATTTTACAAAAGGCACTTTATTAGGTGCTGTTAAAAATAATTAAGATGGATTTACAATCATTAAAAAACAGGTTTAGTATTATTGGTAATACTCCATCTTTAAACCATGCATTGAATACTGCAGAGCAGGTTGCTGCAACCGACTTAACGGTGCTTATTGTAGGTGAAAGTGGTGTGGGTAAAGAAGTGTTTTCTCAAATTATTCATAGCTTATCATCAAGGAAACACAACCCTTTTATTGCGGTAAACTGTGGGGCTATTCCCGAAGGCACAATTGACTCTGAATTATTCGGTCATGAAAAAGGTTCTTTTACTGGTGCTGTGGATAGCCGAAAAGGTTATTTTGAAACAGTAAGCGGGGGCACCATATTCTTGGACGAAATTGGCGAAATGCCACTAGGTACTCAAGCAAGATTATTACGTGTATTAGAAACAGGCGAATTCATTCGTGTGGGTTCTTCCAAAGTACAAAAAACAGATGTGCGTGTAATTGCTGCAACCAACAGAGAATTATTAGAATTTACACAAAAGGGTAAATTTAGAGAAGACTTATATTATCGTTTAAATACAGTACCTATTCGCGTCCCAAGTTTAAGGGACCGTAAAGAAGATATCCCATTGCTATTTAGAAAGTTCGTGGTTGATTTTGCAGAAAAATATAAAACAAAACCAATTTACTTAGACGAGCCAGCAAGGGCCTTATTGACTAAATATAGCTGGCCTGGTAACGTGAGAGAACTTAAGAATATTGCAGAACAAATTTCTGTGTTAAGTAAAACAGACCAAATTAATGCTGAAATATTAGATGGCTTTTTACCTCAGCACAATAGTAGTAATATGCCAATGATCACTAGCAATACTCCTGTTGGCGAGTTTGCGAACGAGCGTGAGATTTTATACAAACTATTCTTTGACATGAAAAAAGATGTTAACGAATTAAAGAAAATGTTTTTAGAGATTTTGCAGAACCCTTCCCTAACTGGCCAAGCTGCAAATTTTACTAGAGAAGCCTTAATGAATGAGCTGAAAGAGGACTTATTACCAGTAGCACAAACTGCTAGCCAACATAACCCTGTAGTTCCTGCTGTTCAATTTGCACACCAACAACCTGTCATAATCGACAATGAAGCGCAGAATCATTATGAAGTTGAAGAGTCATTAAACATAATGGATAAAGAAAAAGAACTAATTTTAAAGGCCTTGAAAAAACATAGAGGTCGCCGAAAGGACGCCTCAACGGATTTAGGTATTAGTGAAAGAACTTTATACAGAAAAATAAAAGAGTACGACATTGAAGAATAAGCTACCATATTTGTTACTTACCACTTTACTGCTAATAAGTATTACTAGTTGTGGTGTGTATAGTTTTAAAGATGCCAATATTCCCGATAATGTAAAAACGGTTAAAATTGGTTTTATTGAAAACAAGGCAAGGTATGTAAACCCTCAGTTGGCCCCAATGCTAACCGATAAGTTACAGCAAAAAATTATTGGCCAAACAAAGCTTACGAGGACTAATAGCGACGATGCGCATTATCAAATTTTTGCTACGATCACTAATTATGATCCATCTCAAACCGTAGGCGTTAGTAGTCAACAAGCTACCACAAACAGGCTAACCGTTACCGTTCACGTAGTCCTAAAAAAGACATTAGATAATAAAGAACAAGAATTTGATGTAAGTCGAAATTTTGATTTCTCGGCTAACTTATCTTTGAACCAGGCCGAAAGCCAGCTGATGGATGAAATACTAAGAAGTATTACGGACGATATTTTTAATCAAATTTTTTCAAACTGGTAATATATATGACCCATTCTGTTATTAATTCTATTTTATTCCGATGGACTGGGCATAGTACATTAGAAAACATTGAAACAAGTGAATTGGAGCAATGGGTGAATAAACACCCCTATAGTCCAAGTTTGCAGTTCTTGTTAACCAAGAAGTACGAATTAGCTAATGAGACACAATTTGTTGCTCAATTGCAAAAAACGACCTCCTTCTTCCCTTCTGCATTACAATTACACCAATGGTTGAATAATAAAGAAGCAGATATCCTTTCCGCCCCAATGGATGAAAAGCTAACGAATATTATATCGGAGCAATTTGCCCAATTTAAGGACGCTGACGGGCAGGAACCGCTGGTGCATGAACAAGAGCTTACCCAGCTTCAAAAGGACTATTTTGCGGCCCAGGGTATCGAAATTGACTTATCTACCATACCACAGGACAAATTCACCAAGCAATTGAGGAGTTTTACGGCTTGGCTAAAGGTGCTGAAGCACCCAGATGCTTCCCCAAATTTGGCTGAAATGGGTGAAGATCAAGAAAAAGCAATTACAGCAATAGCTGAAAAAGCGAACCAAACAGACGACGTAATTACCGAATCTATGGCTGAAATATGGGAAAAACAGGGTAATAATAGAAGGGCAATTGCCACTTACCAAAAATTAAGTTTTATTTTTCCTGAAAAATCCGTTTATTTTGCGTCAAGAATTGAACAACTAAAACAAAAGAAATGATTACTTTTTTCCTGATATTGATTATTGTAGCGAGTGTAGGCCTTGTATTTATGGTTTTAATCCAAAACCCAAAAGGTGGTGGTTTAAACGCGAATGTAGGTGGCTTGACTAATAATTTTATGGGTGTTAAGCAAACTACAGATGTACTTGAGAAAGGCACATGGGTGTTTGCAGCTGTAATAGCTATTTTAGCCATTACTTCCACTGTATTCTTAAAAGGAGGAACTGGCAGCGATACCGATAAAGGTTTATTGAATAAAGTAAACACTTCAACAACAACAGCTCCTGCACAAGCAGCACCTGTTCAACAAGCACCTGCTGCTCCTGATGCTCCAGCTCAAACAGCTCCAGCTACTGCACCAACTGATAAAAAATAATTAGTAGTCCGCTTTACGTGGATACTTTATTTAACTAAAATATTTTGTCCCCACCTATACCAAGGTGGGGATTTTTATTGAACTTTGAAATATGAGAAAAATTATAGGCGTATTGTTTTTTTTGTTGGTTTGCTACGAAGCATATAATGTATTAGTGAACACTACTCATTTTAGTGGAGAGAAAGAAAGTTTCGTGTACAATAAGGAAACCATGTCATTGGATGAATTGGCTGATAGCTTGTATGCAAAAAAAATCATCCGAGAAAAAATTAGCTTCTCCTTAATGGCTAATGTACTTAAAGTAGCCCCCAAAGCGAAGTCGGGTAAATTCCTGGTTAAAAGGTCCACTAGCTTATTAACTATAATACGCATGCTAAGAAACAATCAGCAAGCAACGGTTAAATTTATTTTAAATAAAGTTCGAACAAAAGGTGAATTGGCGAAACTAGTGGCAACAACATTTGAGGCAGACAGTGCCGAGTACGCCGCCTTCTTTAATAATAACGACTCCTTAGCCCCTTTTAATACCGATACCACACAGTTACTTGCATTATTTATTCCAAATACTTATGAATTTTATTGGTCAACTTCCTTACCAAAGTTCTTGCAAAAAATGAAAGACCAACAAGCGGCTTTTTGGAATGCAAAAAATAGAATTAACAAAGCAAAAAAATTGGGCATGAGTCCAAATCAGGTATACACTCTTGCTTCAATAGTAGAAGAAGAATGTAATTTTGATACAGATAAAACCTTAATAGCTAGCGTGTATTTAAACCGCCTAAAGCTAGGTATGCCTTTACAAGCTTGCCCCACCATAAAATTCGCAATGCAGGATTTTACCATAACCCGTATTTACGAAAAGTATTTGTCCAATCCTTCTCCCTATAACACTTATAATAAAAAAGGATTGCCCCCAGGCCCCATTTGTACGCCTTCTCCTACTACTATAGATTTAGTATTAAATGCGCCAAACACCAACTACCTTTACTTTGTTGCAAAGTCGGACTTTAGTGGTTACCACCATTTTAGTAGTACTTATAGTGAACACAATAAATATGCTGACGATTACCAGAAAAAGTTAGACGAATACCAACAGAAAAAAGCAAAAGAAAATAAATAAACTTAATGCCGTCTAAAAGAAAAATACATCCTTGGCTACAACCAATAAAAAAAATAACCGATCCCTTAAAACGTATCATTAAGAGAGAAGCGAAGCGAATTTATATTCCCGGCTTTCAAGACGTGAACCTATATCAGGTAGTTAATTTTTTTATAAAGCAATTAAATACACTAGGCTTGTATGACAGGGCGGCGGCTATTTCTTTTAACTTAATAATGGCATTACCTGCAGCTTTTCTTTTTTTATTTTCAATTATCCCCTATTTTCCTAAAAGCCTTAAAATAAAAAAACAAATCCTTTCTGTGTTTAAGGATATTGCACCCAATTCTACTACTTATAAGTTCATCACTAATATTATAAATGACCTCCTAAGTCAGCACGTTGGTATTTTTTCTTTCGGTTTTATTTTATTATTATTCTATGCTTCAAATGCCATGACTGGAATTATAAGAAGCTTCGACAAATCTATCATGCAGAATAAACCGTTTTTCTTACACCAAAGGTTAAGAGCTATTCGCTTAACTATTATTCTGATATTATTAGTTTTCGCAAGTTTAATTTTGCTAATAGGTCAAGACCAAATAACCATTTTGTTAAGAGAAATATTTGATATTAAACGAAGTGCTATTCTTCCTTACTGGAATACTATTCGCTTATTAACCATTGTATTGTTATTGTTTTACGGGAATGCCTTTATTTACAAGTATGCGCCACATGTTAAAGAAAAATGGGCACTTACCTCACCAGGCTCCTTATTATCGACAGCTTTAATGTTACTTACCACATTAGGCTTCTCGTATTGGGTAAATAACTTTAGTAGTTACAATAAAATATATGGGTCAATTGGTACCGTATTAATTGTCATGACAATTATTTACATTAATTCAATCATTTTATTAATTGGGTTCGAATTAAATGTGAGTATTGAAATGCTAAAAAAAGAGCAAAATCAACCAGACGAAGACTGATCAATTTTGCTCTAATATTGAAATGAAGTGCTTAACTACTTTCCTTTATCGTTTTAGCTTTTGTTAGCCATATCAGGTATCTCACTTACCTTGTATACACCTGCATCTAGTTTTTCCTTTGTTTCACTGAATGCCTTTAATGTTAAATCAATTTCTTCTTGATTATGCACTGCTGTAGGAATTAAGCGATAAATAATATGTCCTTTTGGTATTACCGGATATACTACAATAGAACAAAATATTTTATAATTTTCTCTCAAGTCCATCACCATAGCAGTTGCTTCTTCTACACCACCTTTCATATAAACAGGTGTTACCACTGAATCTGTTTTACCTATATCAAAACCGCGTTCCTTTAAACCCTTCTGAAGTGAAAGTGCATTCTTCCACAAAGTGTCCTTTAAAATTGGTTGCGTTTTTAATAATTCAAGACGTTTTAAATTCCCTACCACAAATGGCAATGGTAAACTTTTTGCAAAAATTTGCGAACGAATATTGTAACGAATAAAGTCGATTATTGTTTTTGGTCCAGCCATAAAAGCCCCAATGGAAGCCATACTCTTAGCAAAGGTAGAAAAGTATAAATCAATACCGTCTTGGCAACCTTGCTCCTCACCTGCTCCTGCACCTGTTTTGCCCAATGTGCCAAAACCATGTGCGTCGTCCACTAACATGCGGAAAAAGAATTTGCTTTTTAAAGCAGCTATCTCTTTCAAGCGACCTTGGTCACCAGCCATTCCAAATACACCTTCAGTTATAACCAATATGCCACCCAACTGTTGTTTTTCAATTAATGCTTGTGCCCTTTGTAATTGCTTTTCGCAATCTGCGACATCGTTATGTTTGTAAACAAACCTGTGGCCTGGCAACATCCTTAAACCGTCAATAATACAAGCGTGACATTCTGCATCATATACTACCACGTCATGACGTCCACATATGGCGTCAATAGCACTCATGATACCTTGGTATCCATAGTTCATTAAAATAGCATCTTCTTTCATCACAAAAGCAGCTAATTCAGCTTCTAACTGCTCGTGTAAGTCGGTATTACCACTCATCATTCTTGCGCCCATTGGTGCAGCTAAACCATAGTCAGCAGTTCCCTCGGTGTCCGCCTTGCGCACTTCTGGATGATTCGCTAAACCCAAATAGTTGTTTAGGCTCCATACGATCATCTCTTTGCCTCTAAACATCATTTTAGAACCTATTTCACCTTCTAGTTTAGGAAAGGCAAAATAGCCATGTGCACGCTCTCTATGCTGGCCTAAAGGGCCAGAATTCTTTATTAATCTGTCAAATATATCTGCCATAACATTGTAATTAGTTGGACAAATTTAATCATTTTTTGGCTTTTTATGCTTAATAAATAGGTGTAAATTTGCACCATTAACACACACTATTATGCGTTTATTAGTCCTATTTAGTTTTTTTATCGTTTCGCTGAATTTATCAGCCCAAAAGCCACCTCAAGTAACTAATAGCAAACCTAAACTAGTTGTGGGTATTATGGTGGACCAAATGCGTTGGGATTATATCAATAATTTTAAGCCCTACTTTAAAACTCAAAACGGTTTTTTGAAATTCATGAATGAGGGGGCAAGTTGTAATAATAACTTAATTTCTTATGTCCCTACAGTAACGGCTTGTGGACACACAGCAGTGTACACAGGTGCTACCCCTGCAATGCACGGCATTACGGGTAATTCATGGTATGACAACGTTTTACAGCGGGTTGTTTATTGTACTGAAGACGCTAGTGTACAATCGGTAGGTGTTGAAAATAGTGCCGCTGGTAAAATGAGTCCAAAAAATGTTTGGACTACTACCATTGGGGACGAACTTAAATTAGCAACTAATTTTAAAAGCAAAGTTTTTGGCGTTTCCTTAAAAGACAGAGGCGCAATTATACCTGCAGGCCATTCGGCAGACGCTGCTTATTGGTATGACAGTAAAACTGGCAAGTTTATAAGTTCAAGCTACTACGGTAAAACAAGTTTACCCAATTGGCTAAACGCATATAATAGTTTAAATAAAGTGGATAGTTTCTTCAAATTAGGTTGGGGACTTAGTTTGCCAAAGGCTGTTTATGAGGCAAATTGTGACACTGACGAAAACGACTACGAAGCAAACCCATTTGGAACAGAAGCTAAAGCATTCCCTTACGATTTAAATAAGTTTGTTGGAAAGGACTACGGAAAGATATCGTCAACCCCTTATGGTAATAATTTAGTGTTTGACGTTGCTCAACAACTAATTACTAACGAAAAATTAGGAACGGATGATATCACCGACCTATTGGCTGTAAGCTTCTCCTCCCCTGATTATATTGGTCATGCTTTTGGTCCAAATTCATGGGAAGTATTAGATAACTATATTAAGCTTGATGAAATTTTAGCCCAATTCTTCGCCTTACTTGACAAGCAAGTTGGTAAAAATAATTATACCGTTTTCCTTACTGCTGACCATGCAGTTGCTCCTATTCCAGCCTATGCGCAAAAGCATAACATGCCTGCAGGTGCAATTACAGACAACGGCGTAAAAACCGATATTGGAAAAATGTTAACAGCAAAAGGATTAAATCCAAGTTTAATAAGTGCAGTTACTGAATACAATATTCATTTTAATCATCCATTAATGGATAGTTTGGGGGTTAGCCAAGATAAATTAGTGACCTTAATTACCAATTTATTAGAACAAAAAAACGATATCCTACAAGTTATTGAATTACGTAAAGCAGCTATGGCTCCATTCCCTCAAGAAATTAGAGAACGTATTATAAACGGCTTCGCTTCTCAAAGAAGTGGAGACCTATTGTTTATTACAAAATCGGGTGTTGTCGGGGGTGGTTATAAAGGCACAGGACATGGTGTATTTTACAACTACGATGCTCATATCCCCTTATTATGGTATGGAAATGGCATAAAAAAAGGCCAAATAAATAGCGTAAACTATATAACGGATATTGCCCCAACAGTGACTACCCTTTTAGGTATTCAAATGCCAAGCGGCACATTAGGTAAGCCTATTTTAGAAGTGCTTAAATAGCAATTAAACGTTAAATATGATTGTAAT
>JBEDKT010000264.1:0-2646 GCA_041172025.1 Bacteroidota bacterium | reverse complement strand
TCTCATAGCTGTAAACATTTCAATTCCCTGATACCAAGGCACTGCATCGTCAGCATCATTACTCATTATTACTAATGGCGTTGTGACTTTAGGTAATTCAAATAAAGGAGAATTTTTTATGTACAAATCAGGCCTTTCCCATAAAGTAGCCCCAATTCTACTTTGTGTTTTTTCATATTGGAATTGACGGTTCATACCTGTACCCCATCTTATTCCACCATATGCACTGGTCATATTAACTACAGGTGCTCCAGCCCAAGCCGCTGCATATAATTTCGTTTTGGTAATTAAGTGTGCTATTTGATACCCACCCCAACTTTGACCCTGTAAGCCTAATTTAGTACTATCAATAAAACCTTTTTGTAGCATGGCCCTGGTTCCACTAACAATATAGTCATATGCTCCTTGGCCAGGATAGCCCTTCTTGTACCAAATATCAGGTACAAATACAATATAACCTCTGCTCACAAAAAATGGAATATTTAGCCTAGAAGGTGTTGGTGCAGGGGGTAAATAATTATGTAATGTTTGATTATTCCTTTCATAGAAGTAAACAATCATTGGGTACTTTATAGTTGCATCAAAATTCTCAGGCAAGTATAATATTCCTTCTGCTGTCTTTCCTGTGTAGGCTTTCCAAGTAACCAATTGTGACTTTAACCAATTAAAATTTTCTTGTTGTTTATTAATATTTGTGAAAGCGTATGGTTGTTGTTTAGTAGCAGTTAACTTATAGCTATATAAATTAGGGGATTGCTTTTCGTCCTCTTGAAGCATTACAAAATCATTCGTATTTTTTGCTGCAACTATGGTAGTTAGGTGCATTGGAAATTGATTAATGGTAACTACTTTTTTCGTGTTTAATTGTAAACTAACAATCCCTTCAGATTTATCAACTTCATTAAACGATTTAAGTAAAATAGTTGCATCAGTTGGTAAGGTTTTACGTTCCATGTCTGTTTCAACAAAACGGTATACTGTTTTTGTTTTTCTACCATTGGTTAATTTAACCGAAGGTACTTGTCCAGTAGCGTCAGCTAACCAAATATCATATTTGTCGTAAATTAGAAATTGACTGTTATTAGCTAACCACTTTGCAATACCATAAGCATTAGGGTCGTCAGGTACATCATTTTCTTCATCATATAAAGGGAATGGAATGTCTTTAATTATTTCCTGCTTAGTACTTGTTAAAGCATTATAAACACTGAATTTCTTCTGGTCTTCCAAATAATAAACAAATAAGCTACCGTCATAGGAAGTGGTGGAAGTTCCCATTTTCACATTTTTTTGAATTAATGTTTTTGCAGCTGTAGTATTATTTATGACATAAATATCTTTTTTTGAAAAGCCTTGCCATTGGGATTCAATGCTGTAATTAGAATCAATGATAGCATACGTAAACAATCCATCTCTTTCTTTAGTTTGAATTAAATTACGTTCATTTATTTTCCCTAAATACACAACTGATTTATTAACTGGGCTGAACAAGATAGTTTCAGTACTTTTTAAACTTGCTTCAATATTTTTTAATTGCATTGGCTGTAAAACAGGATCAGCATAATGCCAAATATCTACACTTACGCGCTCAAATTCAGGCAAACTTGTATCTTTTATTGGTAGTATTGGCTGTATGCCCAGTTCAATAATATTACCGGACTTACTAAAACTGATTTTTTTATCTCCTCCAATTGTATAATTTAATGGCATCATTGGATGCTGTCTACTAATAACATTTGTTGCGGTATCTAATTCTGGATTATAGTAAGCCAACCTGTAATTTTTTTGCAACACTTTATTGACGCTATCTTGTTCAATTAAATAAGCCAGTTGTTTTCCATGCTCATCCCACGTAAGGCTTGTAACTGAGTTAAATTTATGACTAATTATTTTTGTATTGGTGTCAGCAATAGTACAAAGTAAAACCTGCGCTTCTGTACCCTTTGTTTTAACCTTATACATTGCCATACCTAACCCATCTGGGTGAATAGCATATTGTGAAATATTATTAAATGCCTTTTCTTTATTATTTGTTAAATCTCTAAAATACAAAGTGGCGCCTTCTTTGTTAATATCCACTTTAGGGTCTTTTAAATAAGCTATAACCCCATTCCCGAATTTCGGAATTTGAAAACTTTTAACTGAATCAATTTTAATCAGTTCCCCAGTCGCAAGGGTAACAATTACTAAAGAATCTTTTGGCATTTCTTCTGCTTTCTTCTTATCTATTTTTGCCTTTCTTAATGCTGCAAAAGTGGGACGAATTTTAGCTATAAAAAATTGACCATCTTCCGTGAAAGCACCTTGTGTAGCTCTAGGTATTGTAATTTCTTGATTGGTTAAGCTGTTCCTAATTAATAAATTCCCATCGCCTTCTTGCGGTGCAATAACATACACTACAAAATTGCCATTTGGGTGTACACTAATTTCTTTAATAGCTTCCCAACTATCAAAACTTGTATGGTCTAATACTTTTTTTTGAGCTAATGATTGATTAGAAAAGAAAAAAGCAGCTAAAACGATCAGGTATTTCATAAAATTCGATTGAATTTCTAAGATACGCCAACATTTTGGCATATGATTTGTTATAGTATACATACCTTTATATTATCATGAAAAGAATTTATTTTATACTTATCTTATTGG
>JBEDKT010000263.1:0-3875 GCA_041172025.1 Bacteroidota bacterium | reverse complement strand
GTATTACATATACATAATAAGCAAGTGTAGCGGTTAAATTGGCCTCTAATGCATCGGCACCCTGAACCCTATTTTCATTAAATTCGATAGGTTGCGAGAGCTGATATTTAAAAGTAAAACTAGCATCCTGCATGTTTAATAAGGAACTAGTATAGTTGGCATTATAAACAGGCCTATTCGATATCACACTTAATTTAGCATCAAATACGCCAGGCGATACTACCGATTCAATGGTGATATAAAAACTACAGTCAATTTTTTCTTCTAACGAAAAATTATCGCTTGTCCATTTTCTTTGATTAAGAAAATCCTTTAGTTGAATTTGTAGCTGTGAAAACAATTTAGGGTCAACCTGATTGTCCACTTTACTAGACTGGATAGTTACTGTCGCTGAAAGCTCCTGAGCAGTTACTGAAATAGATAACAATGCTCCAAGTAATAAGGTAAATAAGAATTTATTAAGCATATTGTTAATAATTATAGGCTAAAATACAAAACGTCCCGATATCAACATAATTCCGGGACGTTTTTGAAATAGTTAAGAAAAAGACTAGCGAAATAAATTCTCGTCCTCGTTCTTGCGATAATATATTTTATCATCGATAAATTCTGCAGTTGCTAAAATAGCAGGGTTTGGCATACGCTCATATGCTTTAGAAATTTCAATTTGTTCTTTGTTCTCATGAATTTCCTCAAGGCTATCTGTATGACTAGCAAACTCTTCTAACTTGCTATGCAATTCTTCTCTGATAGAAATGTTAATTTGATTCGCTCTTCTAGCAATAATAGAAATTGATTCATACAAATTTCCAGTTTTTGCTTTTAATGCTTTTAAACTTTTTGTTTCTACAACAGAAGGTGTATTAGCACCCATATGTCTTCTTAGTTTACTCATTTTTTTATATTTAAAAAGTTATCAGTTTGTTTCTTAATTTTTTTAGCCTCTTCTAGTAGTGGGCTATCACTAAAACGATCAACGAAATCATTATATTCTTCAGTCACTTTATCAAAGCGTTCTTTTTGTTTTTCTACATAGCTATTCTCAGCGAACATATAGTAAGACTTTAAAGTCAGTAGCTTGTATTTATCCGCACTTTTAGAATCAGGATAGCCATCAGACAATAAACCATAAGTTATAGCTGCTGCCCTATACAATGCTAAATTATAATACAATGAAGCTGTTTTGTAATCCTTCAATTCTAATTTAGCACGGCAGGCATCAATTACTTCTGTCGCATCTTTCACCTTAGGACTTGTTGGATGCGCGTCAATGAATGACTGCATTAACATGATTGCTCTATTGGTTGTTGTTTGGTCTAATTCTGCTTTTGGCGATCGTAAGTAATAGGTGTTTGCTCTGTTAAATTCCACTTCCTCCACTTTTGCACTGTTGGGGAAATATTCAATAAAAGTTTTAAATAAATTTTCAGCATTTTCGTAATCCTTATCATAATAATAAGCATTAGCATACATCAAATATATTTCCTCATAACGAGGGGTTCCTTTTACGAATTGAATTGTTGATTCAAAGAGCTGTTGTGCATTACTATACTTTTTCTCCTTATAAAATTGTTCCGCCATTTTAACTTTATAGTCCGTGTCTTTATTCTTTAAAATTTTTTGAAATTTTGAAGTACAAGACGACATGGTCACAATTGCGAAGAAAACTACTAATAATCTATTCATACAGGGTAGCGAAATTAACTAATAATCCTCAATTTATGGCGAAAAATATTACCAATAAGCGCATTGGCGTTAAGAAATAGCCAAATTGCACGAAAAAGCCCCATCCCGAATTAACGGAATGGGGCTTACTATCTTAGAAGTGATTTTAACCCCTTTTATTTACATAAAAGGCTTTAAAAACTATCCAGCGTTGTTTTCGTCTAATTTAGCCTTGATTTCAGCTAAAGCACCTAAATCACCTAAAGTAGATTTTTCAACCTTACCTTGGATTGTTTTAACCGCTTTTTTGGTTTTTTCAGTTTCAACCTTTGCTTCTTTCTTAGCTACTTCTTTTTCTTCTACAACAGCTTGTTCCCAAATTCTAGCGTGGCTTACTACAATACGCTTTTCATTACGATCAAATTCGATCACCATGAATTTCGCTGTTTCTTCCGCTTGAACTTGTTTACCATCTTCTTTTGCAAGGTGACGGTTAGGAGCAAAACCTTCTAAACCATGTGGCAATTGTACAATAGCACCTTTATCGTCCTTACGAACAATAGTACCCTCATGAATTGATCCTATAGCAAAAGTTTCTTCTAATGCATTCCAAGGATCTTCTTCTAATTGCTTATGACCTAATTGTAATTTTCTGTTTTCTTTGTCAATGTTCAAGATAATAACGTCAATAGACTCTCCTACTTTAACATATTCAGATGGGTGATTGAAACGCTTCAACCAACTTAAATCGCTGATGTGAATCATTCCACCAATTCCAGATTCTAATTCAACAAACACACCGTAAGGAGTGATGTTTTTAACTAGACCTTTGTGCTTGCTATTTTCAGGGAATTTATTATCGATTGCATTCCAAGGATCTTGTGTCATTTGTTTAATGCTCAAGCTCATCTTACGTGCATCTTTGTCTAATGTAACAACTTTCGCTTCATGCTCGTCTCCTAATTTGAAGAATTCTTTAGCGTTGATTGGTGTGTTAGCCCAAGTGATTTCAGAAACGTGTACTAGACCTTCAACACCTGGTTGAATTTCTAAGAACGCACCGTAATCCTCGATGTTTACTACTTTACCTTTGATTACACTACCTTCTGATAAGTCAGCTGGTAATACATCCCAAGGATGTGGAGTTAATTGTTTTAAACCTAAGCTGATACGTTTTTTGTCATCATCAAAATCTAATACAACAACTTGAATCTTTTGGTCCATCTTAAGCACTTCGCTTGGATGAGAAATTCTACCCCAAGAGATATCAGTGATATAAAGTAAACCATCCAATCCACCTAAGTCCATAAAGGCTCCGAAGTCAGTGATGTTTTTAACAACACCTTCTAACACCTGGCCTTTTTCTAATTTACTCATGATCTCAGCACGTTGTGCTTCGATATCACTTTCGATTAATGCTTTATGCGATACAACGGCATTCTTAATTGTTTCGTTAATCTTAACAACTTTAAATTCCATTGTTTTTCCTACGAATTGATCATAGTCAGTAACTGGCTTAACGTCAATTTGAGAACCTGGTAAGAAAGTTTCCATACCAAATACATCAACGATTAATCCACCTTTTGTTTTGCTAGTCACTAAACCAGTAACTACTTCACCAGTTTTGTGTACTTCCATAATTCTTTCCCAAGCACGGAAAATACGAGCACTCTTACGGCTTAAGTGAAGATTACCATCGCGGTCTTCTTTTTCTACTACCATTACTTCAACTGTATCTCCCGTTTTAACACCATTGGTGTCACGGAATTCATTTAATGAAACTAGACCATCACTTTTAAAACCAATGTTTACTACCACATCTGTTTTAGTTAAAGCAACTACTAATCCATTCATAATTTCTCCATCAGAAATTTGTACGAAAGTGCCATCATACACTTTATCATACTTTACTCTTTCAGCTTCTGCATAATGACTAACGTTACGTTTGTCAACGCTCCAATCAAAATCGTCATGCGCTGTAATAATTTGTTCAGGTGCTTTTGTTGTCGCAGTTGCTTCGGTAGCTGTAGCGCCATCGAATTCCTGTGCGTCTGCGTTTAGGTTTTTTGAAAATAATTTCATATAAAAATCCGGCGTTTTTGAACCGGACGGCAAAGGTAGGAAAAAAGGTATAAAATAGACGAAAAAACAGCTAGAATTCCAGTTAGGCAAAAAGCCTAACCTACTGATAATCAATAGCGATATTTATT
>JBEDKT010000262.1:0-5026 GCA_041172025.1 Bacteroidota bacterium | reverse complement strand
ACTAAAAGGGAACATATCATATAATGGCACAACTATTAAAATTTTGGGTACTGGTTTGTTTTTTGGGCATTGCTCATATAGGTGCTTTTGCTCAGACCCAAGCAGTTGACACTATAAGGGTTGAAGCTTTTATTACCCCTGAAGGAGACACTATTGGACAATCATGGCTACCCGATGTTTCGGTTATTACCAAGCAAACAAGGGCTGGTCGAAACTATTGGGAAAACTGGACACGTTTAAGGAACGCAGTATATATCACTTATCCCTATGCTAAAACTGCAGGGAAAATAATCACAGAAGTAAATGCGCAGTTGGTAAATGTATCTGATGAGAAATTACGACGTCAAATAATAAAGTCTAGGGAGAAAGAAATGAAACGAGATTTTGCTGACAAAGTCACGAAATTGTCGGTTTACCAAGGTAAAGTTTTAATGAAACTAATTAACCGAGAAACCGGCAGTAACTGTTATGATATTGTAAAAGAATTTAAAGGGGGTTTTAATGCCGGATTATGGCAAACAATTGCTTTTGTATTTGGGGGCAATTTAAAGCAACCCTATGACGCTAATGGGGATGACCGCGAAATTGAGAAAATCGTGAAAGACGTCAGCATAATGTATGGTTACAAGGGCTAGTACAGGCTATAATTAGGGATAGGTTTTTGGGGCAGGTTTTTGTACCTTTACCCGAATAGATTGTACAATATGAGCGAAGAAAAAAGTTTAAATTTTATTGAAGAAATTATATCCCAAGATTTAGCAGCTGGGAAGTATGATAGTATATTAACAAGGTTCCCTCCAGAACCCAATGGATATTTACACATAGGCCATGCAAAAAGTATTTGTTTAAACTTTGGTTTAGCAAAACGTTTTGGCGGTGCTACCAATTTAAGATTTGACGATACAAATCCAACCAAAGAAGAAACTGAATATGTTGACAGTATTAAAGCCGATGTAAAATGGTTGGGTTTTGAATGGGTGAAAGAATGTTATGCCTCCGACTATTTTGACCAATTATATGCATATGCTGTTCAATTAATTGAAAAAGGGCTTGCCTATGTTGATGACAGTTCAGCCGAACAAATTGCTTTAGAGAAAGGAACTCCCACTGTGCCAGGAACTGGCAATGAATACCGCAACAGAACCATTGCTGAAAATTTATCATTATTTGCTGCAATGAAAGAAGGCAAGTACGATGATGGCGATAAAGTTTTACGTGCAAAAATTGATTTAGCGAGTCCAAACATGCATATGCGTGACCCCTTGCTTTATAGAATTAAAAAAGCACATCATCACCGAACAGGAGATGCGTGGTGTATTTATCCAATGTATGATTTCGCACATGGTCAAAGTGATTCTATTGAAAAAATCACACATTCAATATGTACTTTAGAATTTATTCCTCACCGCGCTTTATATGATTGGTGTATTGAACAATTAGGCATTTTCCCTTCTAAGCAATATGAAATGGCACGCTTAAACATGAATTATACAGTCATGAGTAAACGTAAATTATTGCAATTGGTTACCGAAGGCCATGTATCAAGTTGGGACGACCCGCGTATGCCAACTATTAGCGGTATGCGACGTAGAGGTTATACACCAGAAAGCATTAGAGATTTTTGTGATCGTATAGGAGTAGCAAAAAGGGAGAATATTATTGATTTTAGTTTATTAGAATTTTGTGTGCGTGAACATTTGAATAAAATTGCTCAAAGAAGAATGGTGGTAACCAATCCTGTAAAATTGGTAATTACTAATTATGATAAGGCAGAAGAAATGTTAAGTTCTGAAAATAATCCAGAAGATGCCGAAGGCGGTTTACGTGATGTTCCATTCAGTAATACATTATGGATAGAACGAAGCGATTTTATGGAAGAACCAACAAAGAAATATTTTAGGTTAGGACCAGATTTAATGGTGCGCTTAAAAAGTGCTTATATAATCAAGTGTGATAGTTTTGAAAAAGACGCAGCAGGAAATATAGAGACCATTTTTGCAAGTTATTTCCCAGAAAGTAAAAGCGGAAGCGATACATCGGGTTTACATGTAAAAGGTACGCTGCATTGGGTGAGTGCTAAGCACGCTATCCCTGTTGTATTAAATGAATATGACCGCTTATTTAGCGTAGAAGATGTGGCAGGAGCAGAAGGCGATTTTAAGGAATATATTAACCCCAACTCACTTACAACCGATACGAACGCATGGGGCGAACCGGCATTATTGAATGATTCCCAAGAAACGCGATTCCAATTTTTAAGAAAAGGCTATTTTTATCAGGATACGACAAGTAGTAAGGAAAAATTAGTATTTAACCGTACGGTGACTTTAAAAGATGCTTGGGCAAAAGAGCAAAAAAAATAGTCGCACATGCTAAGTTTGGAAACCTTTAAACAAGTTTGGGGAAAGCAGTTTCCAGCAACTAATATTAAGAATAATTATTTTTTAATAGCGGTGAGTGGTGGTTTGGATAGTATTGTACTTGCTTATTTAATGCACCAAATTGGTGCAAAATGTACCATTGCGCATGTGAATTTTCAATTGCGCGGTGCAGAAAGTGAAAGAGATGAAAATTTTGTTCGCTCCTTTTCAAGTAAATGGAATATTCCGTTGTTTGTTCATAAATTCGATACGGCACAATATGCGCAAACATATAAAATGGGTATTCAGGAAGCAGCCCGTGAAATTAGGTATGCGTGGTTTGATACTTTAATGAAGGAGTTGACTATTACTACGGGTAAACCCATTTTCTTATTAACAGCACATCATGCCGATGACCAGGTAGAAACTGTTTTAATGCAATTATTCCGCGGCACTGGTTTACACGGATTAACAGGAATTCCCGCAAGGCGCAACGACAGTATGGCTATTATAAGGCCATTGCTTAGTTATACAAAGGCGCAGTTAAGTGCATTCGCGCAAGCAAATGGTATTCAAAATATTGAAGACAGTTCAAATACAAAGAATGATTATACAAGGAATTTAATACGTAATAAATTAATTCCTGAAATTGAAGCTGTATATCCAAATGTTACACAAAATATTGTTGCCACAGTTGAAAGGCTAAAGGAAGCTGCAGAAATTGTAAATACTACTGTAGACGCTTATTGGAAGAAAGGGCTGCGCATTTCAAAAGGTATTTTATTTATTCCAATTGACTATTGGGAAAAAGTAATTACAAATCAAACTTACACCTGGGGACTTATAAAAAATTATGGATTTAAGGCTGCTCAAATTGAGGAAGTTGTCAAGTTATTGCATGCTTCTGATGGGGCATATATTGAAACAATTTCTCACCGATTTATTAAGTGGAAAGCACAAATTCAGCTTGTAGCAAATGACGCTTCAACTGAACATATTATAATTAATAAAGAGGACGTTGAAGTTGAAGGGAAATGGCAAAATTTGCATTTTGAAATAAAGCAAATAACTGGACTATCAATTAATCCTAATGCAAACTATGCTTATTTGGATGCCGATTTAATTCAATGGCCCTTGCTATTAAGGACATGGCAGTCGGCCGATTATTTCTATCCCTTAGGATTAAGGAAAAAGAAAAAGCTGAACCACTTTTTGGGAAGTTTAAAACTAAATCCAACCTTGAAAGCCCGCGTTAACTTGTTAACCATGGGAGACAAGATTTTGTGGGTAGTTGGTAAAAGGATAGACGATCGCTTTAAAGTGACTAATTCAACTAAAGAGGTATTGGTTATTACTTGTATAGATAATCCTTAAGCCTACATTCATTTATCATTTTCTGACTAAAAACTTGGGTATTAGTTAGTATTTTAATTAGATTTATACTACGGAAATCGTACTATAAACCAACCTTTACTACTGTGCCCCCACGCAAGCTATATATTGCTAATTTATTGGCTATTTGTTGTTTATTTATAACAACCAGTTTGTGCAGCCAAGACTTTTCAAACAAGGGTAAGGAATTTTGGGTTGGTTATGGAAGCCATGTTTCAATGTATAATAATTCGGATGGTTCCGTACTCGCTTCTGGAGGTTCACAGGACATGGTGCTTTACTTTACTTCCGACCATGATGCAGAAGTAACTGTCGAAATAGCTAGCCTTAATTATATTCGGAAATACCAGGTTAAAGCAAATACAGTTACTACATCCGATCCGATGCCCAAAAACACCAGTGGTGATTCAAGAATCACCGAAGAAGGAAAATCGCAAAAGGGGATCCATATTACTTCTGATTTTTCCATTATAGCATACGCCCATATTTACAATGGTAGTATTTCGGGTGCTACCTTGTTGTTCCCGGTGAACACACTTGCAAGAGAATATTATTCCATTAATTATACACAACTATCAAATAGTCCTTATTCATACTGTTATACTTATGTAATTGCAACCGAGGATGATACTAATGTTGAAATAATTTTAAGTGCAAATTCTTTTGATCATAATGCGGGGGATACCATTAAAGTATCCCTAAATAAGGGAGAGATTTATAATGTCTTTGGACGGGTGTTAAGTTCATCCGATAATGCTTCCTCGGGGGAAGATTTAACAGGAACTAAAATAAGGTCTGTTGCAACATCCACGAGTACTTGTAAAAAAATTGCCGTTTTTTCTGGTTCCGGAAAAATATATATTTCATGTAACAATGTTAAAACGGCAGACAATTATATTCAACAAGCATTCCCTGCAAATGCATGGGGTAAAAAATATTTAACTGTACCCACCGCTGGTATGCCCAATAATTATTTCCGGGTGGTGGTTAGTAAGCCTGAAACAGTGGTTAAGGTAGATGGAAGTATATTAAGTCCTTCTACACTTCGTAATAATTTTTATTATGAATTCCAATCTACAACATCAACATTAATTGAGTCCGATTTGCCTATAATGGTTGCGCAATATATTACCACATCAGGGTCATGTGGTAATACTTCAACGGGAACCAATGGGGATCCCGAAATGATTTACCTAAGTCCAGTAGAACAGACCATAAAAAAAATTACTATTAATTCCACACCCAATGACAATATAGTATCCACTTTACATTTT
>JBEDKT010000261.1:0-8240 GCA_041172025.1 Bacteroidota bacterium | reverse complement strand
CAATTGTATTGTCGTCCATCTTAGTCAATGAAGAATAACCATAACTCTGTCTTTCATCAATAAGTAACTGGTTTAAGGGCAACCAAGTTTCACCCAAATCCAAGCTAGCCTTTATGGTAATATTATATCTTCCAGCATTTGTGTTTGGATTACTAAAGAATAATACCTCCTTCACTACTCCCTTAACATTCACTTTAGCTTTTATAAAACTACCCATACACACAGGGTCTGCAAGCGCAGCATAAGAAGTTGCGTGTTCCGTCCAAGTGTCACCCATGTTCGACGTTGTTGCTACACTTCTATAACGACCTCGGTTGTCTCTCATATTCAACATAAGGGTACCTGGATTAGTTTCAACCACCTGGCTTTCCGTAGTATTTGATTTAGGTCCCAATATTTTCCCCTTCCAAGTCGCACCATGATCACTACTATAAATTATAGTTGAATACGGGATTTTACTTTCATTCCAATATTGTGCTGCAAAAACTAATTTTCCATCCTGCATCGCAATTCCATTGCCTGGTCCATTAAAAAATAAGTTCCAAATTGGATTTTTAACTTGTGGGGTGATTGTGTATGGTGCAGTCCAAGTAATTCCATCGTCTTCGCTACTAACTATAACAAATTGACCGGTAGTGTCTGGCGATAAGCCTGGCAACGACCCAGCGATTGATCGGTTACCCTTACTCCATAATGCTGCTACAAATATTTTTTTAGTAATGGGATCAAATAAAATAGATGGGTCTCCAATGCCATTGTTTTCATGAGGCGCACCCATATCCATAATTACTTTCATCGGATTCCATGTTTTCCCTCCGTTTACGCTTCGACTTAATCCAACATCAATGTTCCCAGGCAAATCCCCACTGTTATTATAACGAATATCATACACAGACAATAAGGTTCCTTTGTCCGTCGTAATTATTCCAGGAATCCTATAAGTATTTATGTTATCCTCTCCAGCCTTTCGTACCGAAATACCCGTATATTTTTGATAAACAGAATTACCTTGACTAATACCAAATTCAATATTATTCTGATTGATTAGTTGTGAACAATGCATTTCAATTTTTTGCTGAATAGATGCATCATTTTTTAAAACAATACTTATCCAAATAAAATGCAACCCTTCGGTCAAATTAATGTCAACGGGTATTTCTCCATTTTCTGTAACTTGTTTAGCAGTACCTATTAAATTAGTATTTGAGAAAGTTGAATTTGGAGAAAGAAAGGCTTCTATTTTTTCAATATCGTTAACAACACTTGCATTTAACGTATATTTTATTTTTTTAAATTTTTGACTTGATTCTTTATCTCCAATAGTTACATCTATACGTAAAAAAGGATTATTGTCAATCCCTTTTAAAACGGGAATTTGAGGCGCATAAGAAGTAATACTAATTTTGGGGGGAGTAGATCCCGCTGTGTTTTTTGAACACCCAAAAAGCATTACAAAAATTGACAAACCTAGTATTAATGATTTTAATGTTTTCATGATTAAGCTTAAATTATGATTCTAAATAATCGCCTACTTTTGGCTTGAGGAATGTTAACTGAACAAACAATGCAATTAAAACAATACCAGCCAGCATAGCAAAATCTTCGCCAAGATTTCCTTGATCCGATGATTTCCCAAGCCAATTGGTAACCATGGCCCCTGCAAAAACTCCTGTCATATTCATTAAGCCATAAGCAGTTGCCCTAAATTTTGGCGGAACGAATTGGCAAATTATTGGCATATTATTAGCATCAAACATACCATAGCCAAAGCCAAAACAAAATGCAGCACCTACAACATTTATTAAAGAATGTCCAAATCCAATTAATAATAATGCAGGAATAGTTAACCCCAGCCCTATTGCACTGGTATAAATTCTTCCTCTTATATTTTTTTGAACCCATCTATCAGACAGAATGCCTCCAAATAAAACACCCAATAAAGAAGAGGCTGCGATAGTAATTGTAGATAAAGGGCCGGCTAAAGACATTTCAATATTTAAATTGGTAGCAAATAACGTAGGCAACCAATTTTTTATACCCCAACCTGGTAAACTAGGAATGGCGAAATAAAACAATATGACCCAAAATGAAATATTAGAAAATAAAAAAGCTAGTCCTTTAAAAAACGGAGGCGATTTTTGAGTATTAGTTGTAGCTAGTAAAATTTCAGGTCGCTTTTCTTTTAAGAATAAGATTAACACTAGTGCGTAAAAGATTCCGATAATTCCAAAGAAATGAAAAGTTTGTTGCCAGGAATATTCGGCAGCAATTGTTGCCCCAAAGCCACCTAAGGCCTGTCCAATATAAAATCCAGTCATATGAATACCAATTGCCAAGGAGCGTGTTTTAGAATCATGATAATCTGCAATGAGCGACAAGCCTGCTGGTATATACAAGGCTTCACTTACACCCATTATAGCTCTTAGCCAATAAAGTTCATTAAAGGTTGTTGCATAACCCATAAAAAAAGTAACTCCTGACCAAACAAATAAGCTACCGACAATCAACCATTTTCTATTAGTTCTGTCAGCAATTATCCCAGACAATGGACTCATGAACCCATAGACCCATAAAAAAATAGCCATTAAATACCCAAAATTGGTAGCAGTTTGTAATTCTACAATATCTATCTGCAGTGCAGGTTTCATTGTGGACAGAATTTGCCTATCCATATAGTTTAGCAAGGCAACGCCCCAAAGCAATCCGACTACAACCCATGGGTATTTTTTTGAAGCATTCATTACTGTAAAAGTTTACCTGATAATATATATGGTGCACGCACCCCTGCTTTTATCTCTCCACTTGTTATAAAAATTTCATTATTCTTTATAAAGGTATTTGTTGTTACGGGAACTACAAATGGAATTATCCCTATTGAAATACATGTATCCTTTATACTATCATACAAAAGCAGCTCATTACTAAAACCTGGATGAGTAGCTTGTATCTTAATTTTTTGTGTATTTAATAATTCCTTTTTTTGTACGTCTGCTTCGGTATTGATTGCAGCAATTAATGATTCTACTTTATTAAAAGTAGTACCCTTGTCTCCTCCGATAAGTAATATTTGCTCATCGTTAATTGCAACGCCAGTTCCCGCCGATAGGCTATATGGTAGTTTTGCTTTTTTATCCCAAGTATTGGTTGCAATATCAAACGAAAAAATGTTATCATACAAATCACTTATTCCAGATGATGTTTTTTTACGACCACCTAGTAAATATAATTTATCATGAAAATTAATTTGTTGAAAAACCATCACAGTATGTGACACGGGTAAAGGAAGTGATGGTAGTTTTTTCCAGCCGTCTTGTAAATTGTTTAAATCTAGTACAATGAGTTGATCGCATGTTCCATTGAGCGACTCTCCACCAGCTAAGTAAACTTTTTCCTTTACAATAACTAATGAGGCATTAGCATTTGCAATTGGTAAATCCGGCAAGCTTTTTATTTCAAGTATGCTGTCATTTGTAATTTGAACAACAAATACTTTATTACTTAATCCACTATCCGACTCTCCGCCAGCATATATAATCTCACGTGAACTTGAGGCACAAGCGCTGTAAGCAATTGGCTCGGGAAGCCGATAGTTTGAATTTGTTATTTTTAAATGCCCGTCTTGCTTTTTATAGATATAAATATGGTCATAATAAACTTTCTTGCCACCATTCCAAGGCATTTTATTGGGAAAATTTGCCCCTCCTGCGACAATCACATTTCCATCACAATCCCCACTAATAGCTCCGGCGAAACCCAATGAAACTTCTTCGTTAGGTTTCGCGGGAAGCATTGCAGCAATTTTCCAATCCATAATAATATTATGTTTTTTTTGTGCTGTCAAATCCATTGAAAAAAATAATACAGAAACAACTAATAATCTTATATGTAGTTTTGTTGTATTCAATGCATATTATAGTTTCGAAGAAAACGAAGAAAAATGAATATCGTTTGCATCTTTTTTAAATAATTCAAAATCTGCTTCACTCATATTTTTTACAGGCAATCTGAATTTTCCACAGTCAATACCCATTAATTTCATATAAGCTTTACCTGTAGAAATACCTCCGTATTTTCCCAGTAATCGAATCATTTCAATAGATTGTTGTTGCAAAGAGGCCGCTTGCTTTAACTCATTATTATTAAAGGCATTTATTATATCATTGTATAAAGGTGCAGCGTAATTAAACGTACTACCTACTGCGGCCTTTGTTCCTAATGACAAAGCTGGTAACATATTTTCATCTCTTCCCCAAAGCATCTGATACTTACCGTTTTCGTAATTCATACATGAAAGGAAATCCATAAAATCTTCATGCGTATACTTAATTCCGGCAAAATTTAAAATTTTGTTATTTATTGCTTTAAGCAGGTCTAGCATTTGAAAATTTACTCCATTTAAGACAGGAATATGATAGTAATAGAAGGGTAAGTCGGGCACTACCGAAGCAACTTCCATACAAGACTCCGCGAGTAATTCTGGAGAAGCTGGCTTGAAATAAAACGGAGCTGTAAATGAAACAGCATCAAGTCCAACATTTTTTGCATGTATAGCTAATTCTTTGCAGTCCGTCAAGCTTGTCCCTCCAACTAGTGTCATTACTGTAAAATCATCGTCCTTTGCAGTGCATTTAGCCCATGCCTCTGCTACGTGTTTTTTTTCACTTGTCGACATGGACGCGCCTTCTCCAGTTGAACCACATATAAAAGCACCAGCTACTTTGTTTTCTTTCAACATTTTGTAGTAACCTGGTATTACTGATAAATTCAAGCTCCCGTCTGAATTAAACGGAGTAAATGGAGCAGCAATTAACCCTTCTAATCTTTTCGTCATCTTCTAATTCTTTTATCGTTCTATAATAATACTGCTTTTTCTGCTTAAGAATAATAATTTTTCACTTATTATGTCAAGTTTAAATTATTAATACCCCGGCGTTTGTGTTAATAACGGATCATTATTTAACATGCTTGTCGAAATTGGCAATAACATTTTAGCAGTAGTTGTTGAAGACAAGTAAGTGCTTTTTATATTTTTATAAACATAGGTATCTCCAGCCCTTCTTAATGCCCACCAACGTTTTCCCTCTCCTATAAATTCTCTCAAATATTCTTCCAAAATTGCATCCATATTTGTTGACTCACTACCATTTACATAAACTGCTGCAGTTGCTCCATAAGCTCTTTGTCTTATTTGGTTAATTTCTGCACTTGGATCCTCTCCTAATTTTGCTTTTGCTTCTGCAAGAAGTAATAAGACATCTGCATACCTAAAAATAGGATAGTCATTATTAAATACTTGACTTGTTCCTGAAACCGAACCAGTCCATTTAGTTAAAACTACTCCCCTTGTTGCATATGGTGCAGTTGTAGAATACATTGTCTTAAATGAATTGGCAACTCTTTGATCAGCTGCACCGGCAGTTAATCGTGTAATCATAGCCTGATTCATACCAACCCTATTTGCTGCATTTAAATACGGATAAGTAGTTGCAACTGTTGGTGTACTAGCTTGTGCAAGTGAATAAGCAGATGCAGAAATACCATTAATAAAGAAAATAGAGAAAGTTCCTTGTGTGGCTTGACCTAATTCATAATTTAAAGAAAAAATTATTTCTGAATTATTGCTCTTTTTTGTAGGATTAAAAATATCCGAATAGCTTGCGTTTAGTTTCAACGAAGCACTTTCGATAGTTTTAATTTCTTGTAGCGCAGTTTTTGCAGTAGTATAATCAGCAGCACCCCCACCCATATGTGTTCCAGACCAAATAAATGCATCTCCTTTAAGTGTTAGCGTTGCAACTCTATTCCAAAATACCCTGTTTCCGGTAGGAATTAAATTACTAGTTCCAAACAATTCAAGTGACTTTGCAATATCACTTTTCACTTGTAACATCACTGAATCGCTAGTGCTTCTTGGCTTATAGGTAGCTACTGCATTAGTTAATGAACTTACAGCTTCAGTGGTTAATGGAACCCCACCCCATGTTTTTAACATCGTATAATAAACATAAGCTCTAATCCCATACATTTCTGCCAATTCTCTAGTTTTAATTGATTCCGTAACTGGACTTGCTTTTAAAACTTCTATAGTATTATTAATATTATAGATTAAATTATAAAAACTTGCCCAACTTCCATAAGGAACATTTAACGCGCTAATATTATGCGTGTATAACTGTTGTGATGTCGCATCGGGAGATTCTATATATAATCCATCAGTCCATATGTCTGATCTCATCTCTCCAAGATTAAAGAATGTACTATTATACGCACGTAGCCTTGAATAAACACCTGCATAAAGTGTTTGTGTTGCATTTGGATCGGTAAGCGCTAATTGCTTACTGATTTGTTCTTGAGGTTTTACCTCTTCTAATTGTTTACTACATGATGTAAGCGAACCTGCAATTATTACGCTTACCAACAATAACAATGTTTTATTTATATTCATTTTTCTGAATTTTATATTTTGCAATTAAAAGGTTAATTGAGCACCTACTGTAAGCCTTCTTGGTAATGGATATCGACCATTATCAAAACCACCTACTTCTGGGAATGTGCCACTATATTTAGTGAAATATGCTAGGTTTGAACCAGACACATAAAAACTTAAGCCTTTCACTTTGTCCTTAAATATTTTACTGATATTGGATTTGCTTAATTCGTAATTAAGTGTCAACTCTCTTAACATTATGTAATCCCCTTTTTCCCACATATTTGCAGGAGGGTTATTACCAGATGCATCTGTGGCAAAATTCCTACCTTGGTTTGCCCAATAAAACATAGGTAATGTTGCTGTTGGATTACTTGGCGTCCATGTGTTTAAGATATCACTGGTTCCATTTTGAGAACCTTGCACTTGACTTAATCCTCTTAATTTTTCATTATTTAAAATAACGAATCCATAAGCATAGTCAAATGCTGCATAAAGTCGGAAACCTTTGTAACTACTATTTAAGAAAAAACTACCTGAGCCCTTCGGCGTTGTCCTTCCAACAAAAACAAATTGTCTTGAATCGATAGTATCGTTTTTATTTGATTGATACCATTGAGCATCTCCTAATTGTTTGAATTTTTTATTAGAGTAGGGTAAGAAAGAATTGTACACATTAGCGTCTGCTGATAACATATCTTGTGATGTATATATTCCACTCCACTTCGGAGCCCAAACTTCATCATATCCAATTCGGCTGCCTTCAATTAAACCACCTACTTGTAATTTTTTACCTGGATTATTTGGATCCCATACTTCAAACGTTCCTTGTCTATTACCATCTAAACCATTATAAGGTAATTTAATCGCATAATTTTTAACTGCATAAAACGTTGCTCCAACCTCTAAGCTTAAACCATCAAACTGCTTAGGCCTGATAACTTTTACGTTAACAGAAAGTTCAAATCCTTTATTTTGTAACTGAGATAAATTTGTTGTAAAGCCTGTAAACCCAGTTTGTGCAGAAATTGGCAAACTTGCTAATTTATCAAATACATTTCTAATAAAATAGTCTGCTGTAATGGTTACACTATTATTAAGTAATCCCAAGTCAAGGCCATAGTTTAATGAATTAGTGCGCTCCCATCTGATATCCGGATTGATATAACTAGGTGCATAAACTCCACCTAATCCATTATATACTCCCGCATTTGAATACACTTGAGCAGTTGGATAATAACCAGATAAGTTTTGCAAATTACCATTCACTCCATAACTTAATCTTGGTTTAATAATATTTACATAATCACTCAACTTAGACTTTTTGAAAAATTCCTCGTTTTGTAAATTCCAGCCTGCAGAAACGCCGGGAAATGCTCCATAAAAATTATTTGCATTTAACCTGCTAGATCCATCATAACGCATTACACCATTTACAAAATACTTGTTCTTAAAGGAATAGTTTATTCTGCTTATTCCCGAAGAAATTCTCTCCCATCCACTAAAACCAGAAGACGCATTTTGTATATTTTTTATTACACCATTTTCAATACTTGGCGCATTTGCGGCTGATAACCAAGGAACAATATCAGTAGGTGCTCCTTGCGCTGAGCCTGAAAAATTATATCTTTTATAATCATAAAATTCACCACCAGCTAGTATAGTTAACTTATGGTCATTAAATTCTTTATTGAATTGAAGGAAACTGTTATAGGTATATTGAATATCTCTATAATTTCCAAAAGATGCAGCACGATTTGTATTTATTGCACCGCCATTTCCAGCTTGGAATGCTTTTGTAAAATAATTACTA
>JBEDKT010000260.1:0-5208 GCA_041172025.1 Bacteroidota bacterium | reverse complement strand
ACCTAAACTGTATAACCTTCTTTGCCAATAAGGATCTGCTAAGTCACTGATAGTAACTCCTTGGCTAGTTGAAGCGTGGGCAAACTTGTTATTGGTTAAGTAAATACCAACATGACTAATAGTACGTCTACCTTCGGTTTTGAAAAAAATCAAATCCCCTTCTTTTAATTCAGTCCATTCAATTTTTGCACTTTGTTCGTATTGTTGCGCCGCAGTCCTTTTTAAATCAACTTTATAAATTTGCTTCATTACATCTAATGTAAAAAAGGAACAGTCGACACAGTTTTTTGAGCTACCTCCTAAACAATAAGGCGTGCCCCACCATTCATCAATTTTCTGTAATAAGGAAATATTGGTAATTTCTTCTACCGCTACATCCATTTTAATGGAATACTTTAATTGTAACCAATTTGCTTTTTCTATATCCGACAAATTAGTAGGCATGATATCATAGGGCGTCTTTTTAACAGTTACGGTTTCAAAAGCAGCCGAACCTGAGGACTTTTTCATGTAAATTTTACCTGGAGTAACCGCAATGTTTTCCAAGAACTCAATAGCGTCATTTTCAGCAACTTGCGATTTCAAATTATTTTGCGTAGCGCGTGGTGCCTTAATATTGGCTGTGAATTTTTTCACAGAAGTACAACTCGCCAACACAAGTATTAAAAAAAGGCCAGCAAAATATCTTGAATTATTAATAACTGTCATCGCCCGAAAGATAAGCCAAGTAGCTTGAAAATGGGAATATTTCTATTATTTATAACAATTTTTTGTGGAAAATTAGCCCCCCTTAACCGGTCTTTTTTTACGATATTTGCACTCTTAGCCCTATATATAATGCCAACTTTTTCCCATTTACACGTTCATACACAATATTCACTTTTAGACGGTGCCGCCTCCATTTCTGGCTTGTATGAAAAAGCAATGTCCGACAATATGCGTGCCCTTGCTATTACCGATCATGGCAATATGTTTGGGGCTTTCAATTTTGTAAGTCAGGCTTGGAAAAAGACAAAAGTTATAGGCAAAGATGCAAATGGCAAAGACATCCTTGAACCTGTAGTTAAGCCAATAGTTGGTTGCGAATTTTATATGGTAAAAGACCGCCACCAAAAAACATTTACAAAAGAAAATAAGGACGACCGTTTTCACCAGGTACTATTGGCAAAAAATGCACAAGGTTATCAAAATTTAATTAAACTTACTTCCTTAGGTTATATCGAAGGTATGTATAGTAAGTACCCAAGAATAGACAAAGAATTAATTGAAAAATACCATGAAGGCATCATTGCAACAACTTGTTGTATTGGAGCACATGTTCCTCAGTATATTTTAAGGCATGACGAAGCTACTGCCGAGAAAGAATTTAAATGGTGGTTGGATATATTCGGAGAAGATTATTATATCGAACTACAAAGACATCGAATTCCGGAGCAAGAAATTATTAATAACCAGTTATTAAAATTTGCTAAAAAACATAATGTTAAGGTTATTGCAACTAATGATAGCCACTATGTTAACGAAGACGATGCAAATGCCCATGATATTTTGCTATGTATTAATACTGGCGAAAAACAATCTACTCCTGGTTTTGATGATTTTGTAAATGATGAATTACAAATAAAAAATCGTCGTTTTAAATTTCCAAATAACGAATTTTATTTTAAGACTCAGGATCAGATGATTGAATTGTTTCAAGACATTCCTGAATCGATAGACAATACAAACGAAATTGTAGACAAGGTAGAAGTGTTGAATTTAAAAAAAGACATCCTCCTACCCGCTTTCCCAATTCCAGCTGAATTCCAAGTGCATAAGGACGCCAATATGAATCAATGGGAATTCCTAAAGCATATATGTTGGGAAGGTGCTAATAAACGATATCCGGAAATCACTACTGAAATTCAAGAGCGTATCGATTTTGAATTGTTTACGATTCGTACAATGGGATTTGCTGGTTACTTTTTAATTGTGAGCGATTTTATTAAAGCTGGCCGTGAAATGGGCGTATTTATTGGCCCCGGACGTGGTTCCGCTGCTGGAAGTGTGGTAGCCTATTGTATTGGCATTACCAATATTGACCCTATTAAATACCAATTACTATTTGAACGTTTTTTAAACCCGGACAGAAAGTCCATGCCGGATATTGATACGGACTTCGACGATGAAGGCCGTCAAAAAGTGATTGATTATGTAGTGGACAAATATGGTAAATCACAGGTTGCACAAATTATTACTTATGGTACTATGGCTGCAAAAAGCAGCATTAAGGATGTAGCACGTGTAATGGATTTGCCATTATCGGAAAGTAATTTATTAGCTAAACTAGTGCCTGATAAACCAGGTACTGAATTAAATAGGTGCTTACACGCTCCTATCACAGCTAAGGAAGGCGAAAAATCGTTAGCGGAAAAAGAAGGTTATCAATCAGAAGACATTGATAACATTAAGAAGCTAAGAGAAATATATAAAGGCAATGATTTAAGAGCAGCCGTTTTACATGAAGCAGAACGCTTAGAAGGTTCCATTCGAAATACGGGTATACACGCAGCAGGCATTATCATTGCACCAAGTGATTTAACTGAAATCATGCCGGTGGCTACTGCCAAAGATTCTAGTTTATGGGTTACCCAAATTGAGGGAAGTGTGATTGAGGATGCTGGTGTAATTAAAATGGACTTTTTGGGTTTAAAAACCCTTTCTATTTTAAAAACTGCATTGGAATTAATTCTTCAAAATCATGGCATCACCATTGATTTAGATACGATCCCATTAGATGACGAAAAAACATTTCAACTATATCAAAAAGGGGAAACTAATGCTACTTTCCAATTTGAAAGTGTGGGTATGCAAAAATACTTACGTGACTTAAAGCCGGATAAGTTTGCCGATTTAATTGCAATGAACGCCTTATATCGCCCAGGTCCTATTGCTTATATACCCAACTTTATTGAACGTAAACATGGAAGGGAAATTATCCAATATGATTTACCCATAATGGAGGAAATATTGTCCGACACCTATGGCATTACAGTATATCAGGAACAGGTAATGTTGCTAAGTCAAAAAATTGGTGGCTTTACTAAAGGCGACGCCGATGTTTTGAGAAAAGCAATGGGTAAGAAACAAAAGTCGGTATTGGATAAGATGAAAGCGCAGTTCGTTACTGGTGCAGTAAAAAATGGACACCCCGAAAAAGCATTAGAGAAAATTTGGACTGACTGGGAAGCATTTGCTCAGTATGCATTTAATAAATCGCATTCCACTTGTTATGCATATGTCGCTTACCAAACTGCATACTTAAAAGCACATTTCCCAGGTGAATATATGTCGGCAGTTTTAAACCACGCAGGAAGTATTGATAAAATTACCTTCTTCATGGAAGAATGTAAACGCATGGGTATTACTGTATTGGGGCCAGATATAAATGAATCCTTGAAAGGATTTTCGGTAAATAAAAAAGGAGAGATTCGCTTTGGACTAGGAGGATTGAAAGGTGTTGGTGAAGCTGCAATAGAAGCTATTATTATAGAACGAAATAAGAGTGGCCTATTCACTGATATGGTTGATTATATTAAACGTGTTTTGTCACGTGCCGTAAATAAAAAATCATTGGAAAGTTTGGCATATTCAGGCACTTTTGATTGTTTCCCTGAATACCACCGAGCGCAATATTTTAATGTGGCTGATGGTGACCGTGGCAATGGATTAGAAAAATTAATTTCTTACGCACAAGCCATTCAAAGTACCAATACAGGTTCAACCAATACCTTGTTTGGCGATTTACCTTCTGCTATGCAAGTACCCTTACCAAAATTGGGTGTTTGTGAGCCATGGACTTTAACAGAACAATTGGATCATGAAAAAGATATAACAGGAATGTTTATTAGTGGACACCCACTAGACCATTTCAATTTTGAAATGAGGCATTACCTTTTTACAAGAATTATTGAATTTAATGAGGTTAAGGATAATTTAACAGTGCAACCTAATCAGTTAGGACGCAATTTTAAGTTGGCTGGATTAGTGACCGATGTGCAACATCGAATTACAAAAACAGGTAAAAACTTTGGTTCATTTGTAATTGAGGATTTGACAAGTAAAACCGATTTTATTTTATGGAGTGAAGATTATGTGAAATTTCAAAACTATTTAGAAGTTGGACAAAAAGTTTGTATCAACGGGTCCTTTAGGAACAGATTCAACCAGCCTAATAATTTTGAATTTAAAATTCAAACCATGTCTTTATTAGAAACCGTTAAACAAAACCAAACTAGATCTATTGAAATTAGCTTACACCCTTCTCACTTAAATGAGGACATGATTACCTTCTTTGAAAAGAACCTTAAACAATACCCAGGAAAATCTTCAATGAAACTAACTTTTGTAGAACCAAGGGAGCAACTTGTTGCCAGCCTCCTTACTTTTGAAAGAGGCTTTTCAATGAATGACGACCTTGTTGAATTTTTAGACAAAAACCCAGAATTAAACGTTCAGGTGAACTTGGTAAACTAAAAGTGCCTACTTGTCAGACAAATTGTCCCCAATGACCAGCTAATAAGGTGGAAAAGTCAAATGGGCAGTTATAGAAGAATGGAACTATTTTTGAATGAGTATATAATATACAATTACCTATAAAATATAAATATTATGGCATTAGAATTTACAGATGCAAATTTTCAGAAAGACGTAATGGAAAGCGATAAGCTTACTGTGATTGATTTTTGGGCTGAATGGTGTGGGCCTTGTCGTGCAATTGGGCCAGTTATTGAAGAATTAGCCGTTCAATACGAAGGCAAAGTTAATATTGGAAAAGTGAATGTGGATGTTAACCCAGCATTGAGTATGAACTTTGGTATTACTTCCATCCCAGCTATCCTTTTCGTTAAAGGAGGCGAAGTTATTGATAAACAAATTGGTGCTGTTCCTAAAGCAGTATTAGATAAGAAAATTCAGTCTCATTTGTAATTAATCAGCAAAACTGATTTCTAGCAACAAGATGCTAAAGAGTCCCGCAACTTTGCGGGATTTTTTATGCACCTAAATGGCTTAATTGAATCGAAATTTTTATATCTTTCTACCTTAATTCTAACCCCATGGCAAGATTTCAAGGAATAATAGGCATTGTAATAATATTAATGATCGCTTATATATTCTCAAATAATAAAAAAAGAATCAATTACCGACTAGTTGTAAGCGGTTTAATAA
>JBEDKT010000259.1:0-11321 GCA_041172025.1 Bacteroidota bacterium | reverse complement strand
TCCAATTTTTACTTGTGTCTTACCGGCAATACTAATTACAAAAAAAGAAAAAGTGAGCACTAGGGTAAACAAACGCTTTTTAAACATCTAGGTAATTCATTAAATGATGATAATGTTCTTCAATATCGTTATGTACAGTCGCATTGCCAAAATAGTGCAATACCTGATAATTATACCGCTGAAATGTAGCAATAATAGCCGTTGCTTCTTCTTTGTTTATCTTAAGTGTGATGATCAAGGAACCCGTTGCTTCTTCAAAATGCGTATTCAATTGTAAAATTTGTGCATTGTTTGTTTCAACCAAGCGACTCATTTCAGCTAATGAATATTGATAAGGTAAAATAGATAAAACTAAAATAGCACCTAGTTGTGCGACTCCTAAAAATTGAGCTAGTAATTCATTTAAATTTTTCTGAGGAATCACACCAATACATTCCTGTTGTTCATTTAAAACGGGCAATAAAGTAAGGTGGTGCTTTGCATACAAATCCAAAGCTGTTAAAAAATGAGCTTTGCCAGCAATTGCAATTCTTTCAAATTGGTCTGCAATTTTTGCAATTGTATCGTTTGCGTCAATATCTAAAACATCCGACTTGCTAACTAACCCTATAAAATAATCGTCTTTAATAATAGGCAAATGTTGTACTTCAAAATCATCCATGCATTGCAATGCAAAGGCTGCCTTATCTTCAAGTCGAAGCATGGGGAAACCTTTAATAGCAATTGTTGAAGCCAACATAGTTTATAATTTTATTTAGGCAAAGATGTTAAGAAAGCCGATAATATATTATTGAAAGCGGCGGGCTGTTCCATCATAGGCGCATGCCCACATTTGTCAATGAAGTGCAATTCGCTATTAGGGATTAGTTTATTAAATTCTTCTGCAACAAAAGGTGGTGTAACCGTATCATTCTTACCCCAAATAAGTAGTGTAGGAATTTTAATTTGATTCAACTCCTCTCCTAAATTATTTCTAATAGCACTTTTCGCTAAGGCGATAATCTTAATTACTTTAATTCTATTTTTAGTGATTTCAAAAACCTCGTCAACTAGTTCGTCAGTCGCCATTGCTGGGTCGTAAAAAGTAAGTGCTGTTTTGTTTTTGATATATTCCCTGTCGCCTCTTTTTGGATAACTGTCTCCCATTGCGTTTTCAAATAATCCACTGCTACCCGTGAGTGTTAGTGACTTTATTTTTTCAGGGTGCTTTAATACATAAACTAGCCCAACGTGTCCTCCTAAAGAATTACCTAATAAATTAATATTGTTATATCCTTTATGCTCAATAAATGCTTCAACATGTTTAGCTAAGCCCGAAACGCTTGTATGTAATAAGTCTAATTCGAATAAAGGCAATAAGGGTACAATTACTTTATAAGAGCCTCTAAAGTTTTCAATCAGGTCCGAAAAGTTACTTAGGGCGCCGAATAAACCATGCAAAAGCATTAAAGGTTCCCCTTCACCTACTTCGACATATTCAAACTTCCCGTCTTTTTTTATTTCGTATTCCATAAGTAATTAAAAGTTGTACCCTAGGGTCATTTAATGGTCAGGTATAACAAGTATACCATTACTGATAAAGATAGTTAATAAAGCGTAAAATGACACCCGCTAGAACAGGGGTTTTGAAAAATTTGCTATTGATTGCTTAATAGAAGGTACCCAAATAGACAGCTTTTCCAAACAATAAGGCCACCATTTGTGAAGGTATTCATAACTATAGGTTGCTTTCATTTTGTCAGCCTCAAGCACCCCTAATAATTGGAAGAAATAAACCAAAGCGCTCAATATGGTAAAATAAATTAAGCCGTATAATACAATACCTAGCAGTTTATTCAACCAACCAAGCATTAACCATTCTGCAGTTTGCTGCAAAAGCCCAGTTGCCCAACGTAGTATTATTAATACTAAAATCAACACAATTAAAAATGAAATAAAGGGGAGTAACTGTGAATTTATTTTGGTGTGCTCCTTTAGCTGGCCTGCTACCCATCCCGCAAATTGAAATGCAAGTAGTAAACCAATAAACAAGGAGAAAAAAGATATTAGCGCTCTAATAAATCCATTTTTATAGCCTTGTAAAATAGCAATTACCAAAACGGTGCCGGCAAAAAGGTCTAACCACATATATTAAGCAGTTAGTAATGATTTTGCAATGGCAGAAATTACTTTGCCATCGGCTTGACCTGCTAATTGCTTAGTGGCAAGTCCCATTACCTTTCCTAAGTCCTGAGGGCCTGCTGCACCTACTTCTGCAATGATTGCTTCCACCGCAGCTTTCACATCGGCTTCACTCATTTGCGCTGGCAAGAATTTTTCTATGACATTAATTTCCTCAGATTCTTTAGTAGCTAAATCAGGTCTATTTTGTTGTTCATAAATCAATAAAGAATCCTTACGAGACTTCACTAATTTTTGCAAAATTTTCATTTCAGTTTCTTCCGTAATCACCCCATTTGCACCAGGGTCTGTTTTAGCTTTAATAATTTCAGCTTTAATAGCTCTAACACTTCTTAATGTTACTTCATCTTTGCTTTTCATAGCCTCTTTCATAAGAGACATTACTTTTTCTTCTAAACTCATAAAATATTTTTTATTGTTATTGCAGTATTATTTATTTAGCTCCTTGGGTTAATTGACTTGCCTTAAACTTTTTATAAAATTCTTTTGCAAATTCTTTAAAACTATCTCCAATAGCCTTGTCTTGAGTAGCTCTTAAATAAGTATCACCCATACCCATCAAATTTTGATAAAAGAAATCGGCCATTTCGTCTACCATCATATCCTTTGTCCACAAGTCGATACGTAATGCGGTTTTGTCGGTAGGGTCCCAAAAAGTAAGCATCATGGCACGTGCTTCCTGCGCTTCGGTTGCAGTACTATCTGAAGCAGACCACTTCATTGTTTGTGGGATTTTTTGTTCATCAAGTTCAACTTGAACTGTTATTGTTGATTGGTGCATAACATTAATTTAATAACGCGAAAATACGCATTTATTGTATAAGCTAGCTGTTACCCTTTTAGGATATTGGATAAGTTTGGCAAGCCTTTTTGCAAACGCTCACTTGAAAGCAATTCAAGCCATTCCTTTCCCATTCTAGCTCTTGCTTGTCGGTATACTTCGTCCTTATAATACAATTTAAAATGACTAGCCAGTGACGATTTTTCAGAAAACGAAAATACCGACCCTGCTTTGCTCCATGAATTAGGCTGCGATTTGATAATATCAAAGAGTAATGGAATGTCATACAATATACCCCATTCCATTATAGCTGTTTTATCAAAATCAACGCCATCAAAAAGTATAGCATAGGTAGCAGCAATCCAAGCTTGCGATAAATCAGCGCTATGTTTCAACACTACAGCATCCTTGTACTTATACCCTTTTAATAAGTTAGCCGCTTCTTGTAAATGCTTGTCGTTATCAAAGACGAAAACAATGGACATTGCCGTCTGTTGCCATTTTTTAAATATGCTGAATTCCTTTAGTGTATGCACAAAATGATCAATAGGTATAAAGGCTAAAAAATAGTTATTGCCTTCCGATAATTCATTTTTTACTTCGGACAATTGAGTCCATTCATAGCTAGGCAGGGCCGCAGAAGGCAAAAAAACAGGTTGAAAAAGGGCTTTATATTCCTTATAAAAAAATTGTAAACTATTAAGTGCCCAGTCATTTAAACAATATACACCCGTAGCTTTTTTTAAATAAGCTTTAAAAGTAAACTGTTGCCATACACTTTTTAAAAACGAAGCATCGGTAGCCAAACCAGGGTGCGTAAGGGGAATAAAATAATGGGGGAATTGAGTGCTTCCTTTTAATTCAGCACCAAAATGAACTATGCTAGCATTGGTTACTTCCCCAATTAGCTGCTCCGCTTGTAACTGATTAAGCAAAGTAACTTGGTTGTTTTTGGAGCATAATTCCTCAAAATGAATAGGAAAATGATTACTTACAATATAATAATGTAACTGGGGGGCATTAGCGCCAGCTTCAATAATATCAATCACTTTTTGAAACAAAATAGCTTTGGGTACGCCAAGTTTGGTATCAGTAAGTATAAATAATCGCATACCCAAAAATACAGCTTACTTAACAATTTATCCACCAATCATTTACAAAGGCTAGTTCAACTTAATACTCCCTTAACTTTGTCAAATGGCAGAACAATTGCAGCAATTAGACTTATTTGGTGGCACACCCTCCGAGCCAGTTCATATAAAAAGAACTAAGCAGGCAAAGTCGGTTGCCTATAAGCTAACACCTAAAGCAATTGTGCAAGAAGTAAAGGAGGCGGAACCAGCCGAAATGCCAACGGTATCAAGGGCACCAATGCACTTTGGAAGGGATACTATTTCTCACAAAAGAGGCCGCAAATCATTTGCGTCAATGGATGGAGAAATGGAAAAATTACGCGTGCCAACTGCCGAAGTTTTAAGCAAGAAATTATACTACCCAATTGGAGAAGTTGCGGTTTGGTTTAATGCCAATACTTCATTGATTCGTTATTGGGAAAAAGAATTCAAACAATTACAACCTAGAAAAACAAGAAAGGGCGACCGATTATTTCGTGCACAGGATATAGAATTCTTAAAACAGATTTATTATTTATTAAGAGAGAAAAAATATTCTATAGAAGGAGCTAAAACTTATTTGAAAAATAATAAGGAAAAAGCAAACAAGGATATCGCCTTAATTGATAGCCTGCACAATATTAAAAACTTTTTAGTTAATCTTAAGGCTAGCTTGTAGGTACTAGCCTTTTTCAGCAAATTTAATTTGATGTGTATTTGCAAATTCAATTGCTGCCAAATTTAATGCTTGCCTAGTTGCATTAAAACTTTCAAAATCATAATTAATTCCTACAAAACATTCCACATGAATGGTATGAAATTGTTTGCCCGATTCTGCAACAAATACCGAGGAGTTTATAATAGCTGAATTTTTAAAAATAGTGTCTTTTAAAAACTGAACAAAATTTGCCAAAGCTTCAGCCGAGGAGTTAATACTCAGTTGCAAATCCATTTCAATTTTACGTTCTGTTCTTAGGCTTATATTATCAACAATATTGTCAACCATTTGTTTGTTTGGAACAGAAATATATGTTTTTTCTTGTGTTCGAATACGCGTACTACGTAAGCCTATTTTTTCAATTGTACCTGTAAAATTATTAACCTTTACAATGTCCCCTACTGTAAACGGCTTGTCAAAAAATATAATAAAAGAAGCTATAATATTTTCAAGGCTCTCTCGCAAAGACAATGCCACAGCAGCTCCCACCAAACTTAAGCTAGTAACCAAATTCCCAATATCCTCATTAAATACATAATGAAGGACCAATAAAAAACCAATGATATAGAAAATTACTTTGAAAAAATCTCTGAAAAATAATACTAACTGGTCGTCCGATTGGTCTTTTGTTAATTTAGCTTTCTGCTCCAATACTTTTGCTATAAATTCTAAGGTTCTTAAGCAAACACGAATAAATAAAATTATAAAAAACATTTTTACCGTCGACTCTATTGCTTGTTGTAGGGTAATTTTAAATAAATGCAAATCCCATGCTTTTGGAAAATGTAATTCATATAAAGCTACAATGGCTACTAAGAAAAGTAAAAATTGTTCTATAGGAACTACAAGACGAATTACATGACTTTTTCTTAATTCAGAATGATTTTTTTTATCAATCCAGGTGTATATTAAGCTTGCAAAAAAACGGGAAATAACCCTTTTTAAAATAAAAGTTATTAGGAAAACACCTAAAACAACAAGGTAACTCCTTAGCGAGTTGTTTAATATTTGTTGGTCAAGGTTCATAAAGGAAATATTATGAAATGAATAAATTTAACACTAGTCCTTCCATTCTTTTAGCTCCATATTTGTTCCATCAAATACACCATAAGTATTTAATCGTATCCAGTCACCTAAGTTAATATACTTTGAACGATCATTAATTTTAAAATCAATTGCATAATGACGGTGCCCAAAAATAAAAAAATCAACATCCATTTCCTTCGCTTTCTCTTTGCAATAAATTATTAACCATTCTTTATCTTCTCCTAAAAATTGCTCGTCAGCCGTTCCTGTTTTAGCCCTGCTTTTTGCACTAAAATAGTTCGCTAATTGAATGCCCCTATCGGGATGCAACTGACGGAATAACCATTGACAAACCGGATTCGTAAATATTTTTTTAAGGCGCTTGTACCCTTCATCTCCAGGGCCTAAGCCGTCCCCATGCCCTATTAAAAATTGTTTATCCCCGAACTTGAACTGTTTTGGTTCAAAATAGACTTTCGCATTTAATTCTTTGGTCAAATAGTCGTTCATCCACAAGTCGTGGTTGCCTGTAAAAATATGAATAGGGATACCCGCGTCTGATATTTGAGCTAAACAACCTAATAGCCTCACAAAACCCTTTGGAACAACCGTTTTATATTCAAACCAAAAGTCAAATATATCGCCTACAATAAAAAAAGCCGCTGCATCCTGCTTGGCATTGTTTAAAAAGCGTACTAACCGATCCTCTCGCTTTCTGCTTTCAAGTTCATTGGGCGCTCCCAAATGAAAGTCAGATAAAAAATATATTTTTTTGCCAGGAACGAGTTCCATTAGGAGGTGGTTTTTATAAAGGTACTAATCGGTTAACTTATCTACTAAAAAACAGTAAACTTCTTTAGGACCATGAATACCGACTACCAAAGTCTTTTCAATATCAGCAGTACGACTAGGCCCTGTGGCATAAGTTATCATACTAGGCATAAATTCGGACTCTTTTTTAAATAAGGCAAGGCTGTCACTAATGTCAAACACTAATTGATGTGTGTAAGCAACACAAATATGGATTGGTGCATAAACGCTAGTGGTGCGCCCACTTAATTGTTGACTGCTTAATACAATAGTGCCAGTCCTGGCTACCAAATGATCACATAAAGTAATCGCAGCATCACAGCTAGCTAAGTCGTCGGTGGTTACAGGGTCAAAATGGTATTCGGACATGTCGTCCAACCAACCCGTTTCACGAGAATAAATTTTCTCCCATTTATGCGCCTTAATTAAAGCGTTTAACTGACTTACCAATTCCGCTTCGTCGGCACAGTAAACAAATTTGCCAAGTAGTTCTGTAAATTTTTCAGCAAAATCGACTGTTAACTCATGGTTTGTTGGAATAAAAATAGGGGTATCCGCTACCTGGTCAGGAAAAGGAACAGGCACTGGTGACTTTAGTGCCTGTTTTATCTTTTGTAATATTTTATTTCTAGCGCCTGGTGATTCCATTTTCAAAGTTTCAATGCTTAAGCTTCATTAGGTTTTTCTGCTGCATCAGTTGATTCAATAACCGTGTCATTAGCTTCAACAACTGTATCATTTGCGTTAACAACTGTTGTTTCAGCAGGAGCAAACTGTTCGTTACTATCTAATTTAGTGGTAGCAGGAGTTTCATCTAATATTTTCTTCTCTTCAAAAGGACGATCGCCTATTAATTCTTCTACATCTGATTTATGTAACACTTCTCTCGACAACAATGCTTTCGCCACTGTTTCCACTTGCTCTTTTTTAGTTGTCAATAAATCTAATGTTCTGTGGTAAGCAGCATCAATCATTTTACGTACTTCTTCATCAATAATTTTTCCTGTCTCCTCACTAAAAGGTTTTTGGAAAGTGTTTTCTTGAGAAGGATCGTAAAAACTTACGTTACCAATTTTATCATTCATACCATAAGTGGTTACCATAGAGTAAGCCATTTTGGTAATTTGTTGTAAATCGTTTGAAGCACCTGTTGAAATACGTCCAAAGAAAATTTGTTCTGCAGCACGACCACCTAATGTCATACACATCTGATCGGTTAACTGTTCAATGGTATATAAGTATTGCTCCTTAGGCGTGTATTGCGCATAACCTAATGCAGCAGTACCACGTGGCACAATGGTAACTTTCAATAAAGGATAAGCATGTTCTAGGAACCAACCACAAATTGCGTGGCCAGCTTCATGATAAGCAATCACTTCTTTTTCTTCTTTCGAAATAATTTTATTCTTCTTTTCTAATCCACCAATAACTCTGTCAATGGCGTCCTGGAAGTCAATCATTTCAACACCCGTCTTTCCTTTACGTGCAGCTATTAATGCAGCTTCGTTACAAACGTTTGCAATATCAGCACCTGCAAACCCTGGAGTTTGTTCGGCTAATTTATGCACGTCTAAATTTTCAGAAACTTTAATAGGACCTAAATGCACTTTAAATATTTCTTCACGGCCCTTAACATCGGGACGGTCAATTGAAATTTGACGGTCAAAACGGCCTGGACGTAATAATGCAGAATCCAATACATCAGGACGGTTGGTAGCTGCTAATATAATAATACCAGTGTCTCCACCAAAACCATCCATCTCCACCAACAATTGGTTTAATGTGTTTTCGCGTTCGTCATTACTCATCATGGCATTTTTACCACGAGCACGACCAATAGCATCAATCTCGTCAATAAATATAATACATGGCGCCTTTTCACGCGCTTGTTTGAATAAATCACGCACACGACTTGCCCCAACACCAACAAACATTTCCACAAAGTCAGAACCACTTAAGCTAAAGAAAGGTACCTGCGCTTCGCCGGCCATTGCTTTTGCTAATAATGTTTTACCCGTACCTGGAGGACCTATTAATAATGCACCCTTTGGTATTTTACCACCTAATGCAGTGTATTTTTTTGGTTGTTTTAAGAAGTCAACAATTTCCATTACTTCTTCTTTCGCTTCTTCTAAACCAGCAACGTCCGCAAAAGTAATATTTACTTTTGTGCCGCCTTTTTCAAATAAAGTCGCTTTTGATTTACCAACATTGAAAATGCCACCAGGACCGCCGCCGCTTCCGCCAGCACCGCCGCCCATCTTACGCATTAACAATACCCAAACCACCACCATTAATCCTATAGATATAATAGTATTGGCTATTGGGCCAAACCAATCACTTTCAGTATCCGTTTTGCTGTCTGGGATATTCACTACAGCATATTTTGTATAAATTTCTTCTACCTCTTTATTAAAAGAATCCCAGCTATCCACTTTGTATTCGAACAAGTAATTGCCTTTTACTTTTTCTTTAGAAAGCTTAGTCTTGAATTTTTGAACATAGAATTCTTTTTGAATGCTATCTGGTTTAATATAAAAATGGACTACTTTTTTGTTTTCAACTTTAACAAATTTTTCTACGTCACCACTCGCCATTATTTTCACAAATTCATTGTGAGACAATGTTGAAACGTCTGGTGCTGTTTGGAAAAAACGAGCCGACAATAAGGATAAAGCAATTAAGCCATAGATCCAGTATATGTTGAACTTAGGCAATTTAGGCCCGTCACCCAATGGGTTTGATTTCTTCTTTTTATTTTCAGGTATCATTTGAAATGGTTGTAGCTATTTATAGTCAATTTTAATGATCAATTATTATAACAATAAAGTTGACAATTAGTTTTCTAAATCATGCATTTTTGTATCAGCATCGCTCCACATTTCTTCTAACTGATAAAAATTTCTTGACTCTGGGTGCATTACATGTACGACTACATTAATATAGTCAATTAGCAACCACTGAGCGGCAGTCTTGCCTTCACTCTTGTAAGGCATTTCGCCCAACTTGTGTTTAACTTCATACTCAATATTGTCAGCAATTGCCTTTAATTGAGTTGTGTTATTAGCTTCGCAAATGATAAAAAAATCAGCTGCAGCTTCATGTATTTTTTTTAAATCTAAGCTTATGATATTCTCCCCTTTCTTATCCTGGATTGCCTGGATAATAGTTTTGAAAATTTTACTACTGCGAGTTAGCTGATTTACCGTTGATTTCGGGCGATTCTTAAGGGCGGAAAGTTGTTCCAATTCTTCAATTATTTATTTGTTATTTCATTGTCAGCGGAAACATTTTGAATTATAAAATGATTCTAAACTAACTTTACAAAAATAGCAATTCTTTGTCACTAGCCACACCATTTAACATATTAGGGGAGCCGCTTATAGAACTACTTTCCATAGATAGTACCAATATGTATGCCATGGCTCAAATTCATGAAGGATTAGCGGTTTCTGGCAGTTGTTACAGGGCCGATTATCAAACAAAGGGCAAAGGGCAACAGGCTAAAATATGGGGAAGCGAACCAGGGCAAAACCTCCTTTGTTCCTATGTTTTGGGCATAAAACACCTAAAAGAAGCTGGCATTGTGCCAAATAGCTTGAATTTGCAACAACAATTTGGGTTATCCGTGGCTATTTCTCTTGGCTTAACCGACTATTTTAGCAAAATTGCCGGCTTTGATACCAAAATAAAGTGGCCAAACGACCTTTATTGGCATGACAGAAAGGCGGGGGGTATATTGATAGAAAATATTGTGCGCGGAAGCGATTGGAACTGGTCGGTTATAGGAATTGGGTTGAATATTAACCAAACCAGTTTTTCACCAGACCTCCCTAACCCGGTATCGTTAAAACAAATAACGGGCAAGGATAGTAATGTGAACGAACAGCTCAAGGAATTGTCGGGGTGGATTAACAAAAGAATGGAAGAATGGGTTACAGGAAATTTTGAGGCAATGCTTGCTACCTATAATAAAAGATTGTATAAAAACGGCAAGGAAGTGAAATTCAAAAACAACAATATTAGTTTCACTGGAACTGTATTAGGCGTTAATGCTTTGGGGCAACTAATTATAAACCATGGTATAGAACAAGCTTATAACTTTGGTGAAATTATTTGGGAACAAGAAAATATAAATAAGTAGGAAATAAAAAGATCATTAATAACATGAGTATTAAACTAACACAACATTCAAAAGGCGGCGGTTGCGGCTGTAAGATATCACCAGCTGTACTTTCAGAGATATTAGCCTCTCACAATGTAGGCTCTAATGTGCCACAATTATTAGTAGGTAACGACAGCAGGGACGATGCAGCAGTTTACAAAATAGACGATAAAACTGCCATGATTAGTACTACCGATTTTTTTATGCCAATTGTTGACGACCCATTTTCGTTCGGGCAAATTGCAGCAGCAAACGCAATTAGTGATGTGTATGCAATGGGCGGAAAACCAATTTTTGCATTAGCTGTTTTAGGATGGCCATTGGCAACATTGCCAGCAAGTGTAGCTGCCGAAGTAATGAATGGTGCCCGCAAAACCTGCGCCGAAGCAGGTATTGTAATAGCCGGAGGGCATAGTATTGACAGCCAGGACCCAATATTTGGACTAGTGGTGAACGGACTAGTGGAAATTGAAAATTTAAAAAGAAATGACACAGCACAAGAAGGAGATGTATTAATGCTTACAAAAC
>JBEDKT010000258.1:0-5651 GCA_041172025.1 Bacteroidota bacterium | reverse complement strand
TAATATAAGCCCTAACATAGAAAAGGTAAACAAGGAAAGAAATGCATAGTAAGTAGCGAAACGCTCCTCGCCTTTCATATACCCTAAACTAAAAACGTGCACCATTAAGGAAACCGATGTAACAACAATTAACATCATTACTGAAATAGGGTCAACAATGATACCCATATCGATAGAAACATTTGGGCTAAATTCAAGCCAAGTATATTTCAGTGCAATTATTTTTTGATAAACTCCGTTTACTTTGCCATCCTCGAAAAAATATTGTTTTGCTGCAACAAATGAAAGTAGGGTGGAGGCGAGTAAGCTAGTTGTTCCAATAATGCCAGCCGTTTTTGCAAAGTACTTGCGTCCAAATAAGCCTAGTAGTACAAAAGTAGCTAAGGGTAATAATGGAATCCAGGCTAAGTATAAATAGTTTGACATAGTATTTAATATTTCATTTCAGTTGCATCGTCTACGTCTATTGAATTATGACTACGATATAAATTAATGATTATGGCAATGGCAACAGCAGCCTCGGCGGCGGCAATTGTGATAATAAATAAGCTAAAGAAAATTCCGTCTAATTTATCGGGGAACAAATATTTATTAAATGCTACAAAATTAATGTTCACACTATTCAGCATTAACTCAATAGACATGAGCATGGTTATAATGTTTCTTCTAGTAAATAAGCCATACATGCCAATAAAAAACAAGGCAGTACTTGCAAATAGAATATGGGTTAATGGTATTTCATTCATATTAATCCTCCTTATTGTTTAAAGGTGTAGCATCTGAAGTACTTGTCTTCATTGCAATTACAATACAGCCAATCATGGAAGCTAATAAAAGCATACTTACTACTTCAAAAGGCAAAATAAATCCATGGGAGCTAGTGCTAAGCATTTGCATGCCAATTTCGTTTACGCTTGCATTAAAAGGTGCAGCGGATACGTTATCAAACCCGTAATGGGTTATAAGGTTAAAAGTAAATGCAATTCCAAATAAGGCTGCTAATGCTGAAAAAAGCGTTTTGCTTAAAGCTGGCTTAGGAAGGTCTTTTCCAGATTGTTGTGTTAGAAATATGGAGAAAATAATTAAAATAACAATTCCGCCAACATAAACTACAATTTGAATGGCTGCAATAAATTCAACTTGCATCCAAAAGTATAATGCTGCTATGCCAACTAAAGAAAACAATAACCAAATAGCCGATCGGAATATTTTAACCGACGTGACGGCAAGTATCCCTGCTCCTAATATTAAGGCAGAAATTGCGTAAAATATGATTGCTGATATATTCATTATTCAATACCCTCCCTTATTTTAGAAGCTGGTTTATTTAATATTTTGGTCAATTTAGACCTGTCAAATACGCTATGTTCAAAAGTAGGCACCATTTTAATTGCATCACTTGGGCATGCTATTACACATAAATTACACATCGTGCATAATTCTAAATGATACACTAATGCATCAATTGCTTTTTTCTTTTTCCCTTCTGGTGTAATATCGAATTTGGTTACCACTTTAATAGTGCCATTTGGGCAAGCAATTTCACATGCAGTACAACCTGTGCAAGCATGTTCATTGTTTGCGTCATGTGGCATTACTACTTCTCCTTTAAACCTTTCTGCAAGTACAAGCGTTGCCCTATTGTCAGGGTATTGTTCTGTTATAATTTCTTTCGGATGAAGAAAGTAATAACCAGTTTTTCTCATTCCCTTTAGTAAGGAAGTAACACCGGTATAAACATCTGATATATATTCTTTCAAAAACATGTTTCTAATTCATTTAGTTTTAAAAATGCCATCCTAAAATAGCAATCACCGCTACTAATAATAAATTCAATAAACTTATTGGTAACAAATATTTCCATTCCAAGTTTAATAATTGGTCAATACGTAATCTTGGGAAAGTCCACCTAAACCACATGATCACAAAAATCAGTAAGAATGTTTTTCCCATAAACCAAACCGATGAAGGGATATAATCCATTATATTATTAAATGCTTCCCAGCTTCCAATATGCAATGGCATCCACCCACCTAAAAACAGTGTTGCACCAATAGCACAAACTATAAATATATTAATGTATTCTGCTAAAAAGAATAAAGCAAATTTCATTCCTGAATACTCGGTGTGAAACCCAGCAGTCAATTCCGATTCCGCTTCAGCTAAGTCAAATGGTGCACGATTTGTTTCGGCAGTAACAGCAATAATAAATATAACAAAAGCAATTACAGCAGGAATATGACCTTTAAATATCCACCAGCCATTTTGTTGAGCTGCTATGATTTCAGAAATTTGTAAACTGCCTGTAAGCACCACAATAGTTAAAACTGCAAACCCAGCCGACAGTTCGTAACTCACAATTTGTGCGCCACTTCGCATTGCTCCAAGCAAGGAGTATTTATTATTACTAGCCCAGCCTGCCATTAAAATGCCAATTACTGAAAGCGACGAGATTGCCGAAATGTATAACACACCAATATTAATGTCCCATATTTGAAAATTCTTAGCAAAGGCAATGGGGGCAAGTAACAGCATAGCTACCATCATTACTATAAAAGGCGCCAAATTAAAGAGGAATTTATCTGCAGAATCGGGTGTCAAACCCTCTTTCATAATTAATTTTAAAGTATCAGCTACGGTTTGAAACATACCACCTGGGCCAACCCGATTAGGGCCTAAGCGAATTTGAATACGTGCAGCTACTTTTCTCTCCATCAAAACTAAAACCAAGCCTAGCCCTGCAAATAATGTAATTGCTAAAAATATCACAATGATACATTCAATGGCTAAAGCAATTGTAGGATCGAATTTGGCGAATAACCAATTCTGTGTAGTGGTTGTGATTCCTTCTAAGCTAAACATGCGTATCTATTTTATTTATCTGTCTATATCTGGTATTACTAAATCTAAAGTGCCCATTGTCGCCATCAAATCACCAATTTTACTTCCTGCAGCCATATGGTTTAGTGCAGACAAATTTGAAAAACCAGGTGACCTGAATTTTATTCGGTAAGGGTTTGTTCCTCCTTCGCTCACTATAAACACGCCAAATTCACCTCTTGCAGTTTCTACTCTTGTATAAAACTCACCTTTGGGCAACTTCAATACATTTTTTGTCTTACCAACAAATTCGCCTTCTGGAATGCAATCAATAAGCTGTTCAATAATGCGAATAGATTGATTCATTTCTTTTACCCTAACTATATATCGTGCAAAGGAGTCGCCAGCTGTTTCAATTATTTCGTCAAATTCAACTTTGTCATAAACATCGTATGGGTAAAGCTTTCTTATATCACAACTCACCCCACTTGCTCTTGCTACTGGTCCGGTACAACCAAATGAAATCGCATCTTCGGCACTCAAAATACCAATCCCTTTTGTCCTACTTTGAAAAATTATATTATTGGTTACTAAGTCCTCAAACTCGGTTACCTTTTCTTTAAACTGTTTAATAAATGCTTTCACCTTTTTTTGAAAATCGGGATGAATATCATACATCAAACCACCGGGCACTATATAGTTCATGGTTAATCTTGCTCCACAGGTTTCTTCCATAATTTCAGTGATCATTTCTCGTTCCCTGAAAGTGTAGAAGAAGGGAGTAAAAGCCCCCAAATCCATTGCCATAGCACCTAGCCATAGTTCGTGCGAAGCAATCCTTGTTAATTCACTTAAAATTACCCTAATATATTTAGCGCGTTCAGGTACCTCAATTTGCATTCCCTTTTCTATAAGTAATGCGCATCCTAAGTTGTTAATATGGGAGGACAAGTAGTCCATTCTACTTGTTACATAAATAAATTGGCGATAAGTTAAACTCTCACACATTTTTTCAATGGAACGATGTATGTAACCTAAATGAGGTTCTATTTTTTTAATAGTTTCTCCATTTAAAGTAACCACCAAGTGTAATACGCCGTGTGTGGCAGGGTGCTGAGGTCCCATATTAATTATTAACTCACCTTCGGGGCCTAAATTAGTTGTGTCTTTTATTATTTCAGTTTGGTTATACATGGCCCTACTATAATTTTATCATGTTGATAGGATCTTCAAAATCTTTCCTTAACGGGAATCCCTTAAAGTCGTCTTCTAGAATTAGTTTTCTTAAATCGGGATGGTTTAAGAAATTCACTCCAAACATTTCAAAAACCTCTCTCTCGTGAAATTCTGCTGTCCTCCAAATGTCGCATACAGTTTCAATTTCAGGCATTGCATGGTCTAGGTTGGCTTTCACCACAATATTATGGCGGTGTTTTGTTGAAGTAAGATGGTACACCATAGTTAAATGTGTTTTCCAGTCAACACAGGTTAAGCAAAACAAAAAGTCCATTTGTAATGCCCCGTTTCGACATTCAGCAGCAATTTTTTTCCAATCTTTTGAATCAATAATTACATTCAACCATTCTCCAGTTTCATCGTAAGTAGCTGAAGGTAAAGTGGAACTAATTATTTCTTTTATTTCTTCGTTTGACATTTTTTATAATTATAATCAAGACTGCTTTTAAATATTTTATCCTTTAAATTCTCCTCTAATTTGATCTCTTGTCATGCCCATTTTAATTTTTTCTTGAAGGGAGATCAAAGAATGTAATAATGCTTCGGGGCGCGGCGGACACCCTGGAATGTATACATCTACAGGGATGATATGGTCAGCACCTTTAACAACGGAATAAGTATTATAAAAAAAGGGACCACCGCTAATAGCGCAGGCGCCCATTGCAATTACGTATTTAGGGTCGGCCATTTGGTCATATAATCGTTTAAGTACAGGCGCCATTTTATTTACAATAGTTCCGGCAATTATAATCACATCTGCTTGACGCGGAGAAGCCCTGGCAACTTCAAAACCAAAACGAGAAAAGTCATACTTAGCGGAAGCTGTTGACATCATTTCAATACCACAACAACTTGTGGCAAAGGATAAAGGCCAAAGCGAATTACTTCTTGCCCAATTAATAATGCTATCAAAAGTACTAACAACAATACCACCACCAGGTGTTTCATGAATGATGCCAGGAAAAGCCTGGTTGTCTTTTTCTTTTAACTCCATTTTAGTGCTCCTTTTTTATGAGCGTATAAAAAGCCCATGAATAAAATAAATATGAAAATAATAATTTCAATTAAAGCTATTATACCTACTTTTTTAACTACCACAGCCCAAGGGTATAAGAATACAAGTTCTACATCAAAAATTAAAAATAGGAGTGCAAAAAGGTAGTAACCAACATTGAATTGGTGCCAAGGGGAAGTATTGGTAGGAATACCACATTCGTAAGGCTGCCCCTTTTGCGGGTTAGTACTTCCTTTTACTAATATTTTACCAATTAATATCCCTCCGGCGGAAAATGCGATAGCCGCAACTAGTAAGGCAATTAAGGAAATAGCACCCATGGTTTAAATTGTTATTTGGTCATTTGTAAATTACGAATAAATTATCAATCTATCCAATTTCAAACTTAAAGCTAAAATTCGAGGGAATGGGTTAATTCTTGTCATAATTATAGTAAACTGGTTCTGATAATAATCATGCTATGGACATAATAATATGTGGATTAACTCGTGTATATTAATCTGTACCTAATAATCGCAAATAAATTATCTTTGCCTACGCTGTTTCCCTAATTTAATCAAAACAGGCAGTTTCCCAATGC
>JBEDKT010000257.1:0-3196 GCA_041172025.1 Bacteroidota bacterium | reverse complement strand
TACCAGTAAAGAAGAATAATAAACCAGTTACCATAAAATCCTTCTTGGTATGTTGGTATTGAAATATAAACCCAATAATACCTAAAATGAATGGCAACATGAATAAACTATTATGCGCCTTATTTTGAGTATGAATTGAATCGGGCAGTTTTGATTGGTCTCCAAAAAACAAATTATCAACCACCGAAATGCCGGTACTAAAATTACCGTCTCTTACATTTCCAAAACCTTGTAAGTCATTTTGCTTTCCTGAGAAATTCCATAAAAAATAACGCAGGTACATAAAACCGAACTGATAGTTGGTAAAGTATTTAATATTATCTCTTAAAGTAGGCGCTTCCCCTTCTGTAACGCCAGCAAAAGCCCTATAAGAATCTAATTGTCCACGGTCGTTGTCTCCATCCCACATTCTTGGAAATAAGTGCGCCGAAGGAGCCGAACTCCAATCACGTTTGTAATTCTTTCCTGAAACTTCATAGGTATTCTTTGCCTTTACATATTGGTCTCCTCCTTCAATATTGTCCACCTTGTCCACGTAATCAGGTCCGTAAAGGATTGGCCAGTCACCGTATTGCTCTCTTCCTAAATAACCAACTAGTGTTACTGGATTGTCTACATTGTACATATCCACCGAAGGGTCGGCATTTGAACGAATTAAAGTAGTTACATAACTAGTATAGCCTAATAAGAAGAAGATGATAGACCAAACCCCTAGTTTTAAAAAATAAAGGCCCTTTTTATTTGCATAATAAATACCGAATGCTAATAAAGCAGCTACTAATACAAAAAAGGTAATAAATCCACTGAAAAAAGGAAAACCTAAATCGTTTACAAAGGCAATATCGAATGCACCTGCCCACTTAATAGTGTATTGAATTAAAAATACTTGTATGAATCCTGTAATAGCTACTCCAATAAAAAACGCCACTAAACCTCCAGCGACGCTTGGCTTATACTCACGGAAATAATAAATCATTACAATTGCAGGAATGGTTAAAATATTCAATAAATGGACTCCTATTGAAATACCCATTATGTAGAATATAAATATAATCCACTTGTCAGCACCAGCTTTATCGGCATTGTGTTCCCATTTAAGCATCGCCCAAAAAACCAATGCAGTAAAGAAAGAACTAAGTGCGTAAACCTCCCCTTCAACAGCACTATACCAAAATGAATCACTGAATGTGTATGCTAATGCACCTACAATACCAGCACCCATTACTAAAATTATTTGAAAACTATTTAAAGCTTCCCCTGATTTTTTCTCAACCATTCTTTTTGCAAAATGGGTAATTGTCCAAAACAAAAACATAATTGTAAACCCACTTGCCAAAGCACTCATTGTATTAACTGCTTTTGCTGCAGTAAATGGATTGTCCCCAAATAGGATAATAAAAAAACGACCTAATAATACAAACATAGGTGCTCCTGGTGGGTGAGGAATTTGTAATTTATAAGCACTGCTAATAAATTCACCGCAATCCCAAAAGCTACTTGCTGCTTCTGTAGTCATTACATAAACAGTACAAGCAATTAGGGTTACAATCCAACCCGTCCAATTATTAATTTTTTTGAACTCCATTTTGACAATTTTAGTAGTTGCAAACTTAATTGAAACTTGTCAAAATGGGAAATTAAAGGCTGCTTTAAGTATATTTTAAGATTTCTGAGTTCCCTCAAGGTTTTTTATCTTTGTGCCCCATGACTACTAAACGTTCTGTCGCCTTTCATACTTTAGGCTGTAAATTGAATTTTTCAGAAACCTCCACCCTTTCAAGGCAACTTGAACAGGAAGGCTTTGAAAAACGTGCTTTTACGGACAAGGCAGACGTATATGTGATCAATACTTGCTCTGTAACAGATAATGCCGATAAGGAATGTCGTCAGTTAGTAAGAAGAATTCAAAGGCTTAGCCCTGAAAGCTTTGTGGTAATAACAGGCTGCTATGCCCAGTTAAAACCCAAGGAAATTAGCCAGATACCTGGAGTGGATTTAGTATTGGGTGCGTCGGAAAAATTTAACCTAGTACAGCATTTGTCGACACTCACTAAGGGGGATGCTACAAAAATATGCAGTTGTGACATAGAAACTGTCACTGGCTTTAACAGTTCTTTTTCGGTTAATGACAGAACTAGGACCTTTTTGAAAGTACAAGACGGGTGTGATTATAGTTGCACCTTCTGCACCATACCAATGGCTAGGGGAAAAAGCAGGAGTGACAGTGTGGAGAACGTCGTAAACCAAGCTAAACAATTAGCCCAAAACGGAGTAAAGGAAATTGTGCTCACTGGAATTAATTTGGGCGATTTTGGGAAAGGTGGCGAAGGCGGAAAGAAACATGAAGAAAGCTTTTTTGACTTAGTAAAAGCATTAGACCAAGATACGGCAATACCTAGGTACCGCATATCTTCTATCGAACCTAATTTATTGACAGACGAAATTATTGAATGGGTAGCAAAAAGTGAAAAGTTTATGCCCCATTTTCATATCCCACTTCAAAGTGGGTCGGATGCAGTGTTGAAATTAATGCAGCGCCGTTATAATAGTAGTTTTTATAAAGAACGCATTGAAAGTATAAAGAAAATAATGCCCCACGCTTGTATTGGTGTAGATGTAATTGTGGGTTCACCAGGCGAAACAGAAACTTACTTTAAAGAGAGTTTTGATTTCATTCATGCATTGGATATTTCTTACTTACATGTATTTACTTATTCAGAACGTGCCGCAACAAAAGCATTGGAAATAAAACCAGTTGTGCCAATAGCCATTAGGCAAGAGCGTAACAAATTACTGCGCAATTTGTCTTACCAAAAACAGCAGTTTTTTAATGCCCAACATGTAGGATCAACTAGGAAAGTTTTGTTTGAATCTATTAAGCAAAAAGAAGAGCAGGAAATTGCTATGCTTGAGGGATATACCGATAATTACATTAAAATTATTACCCCTTACCGAGAAGCATGGAGTAACCAAATAATTGACTGGAATATTGCATAACTAAATGCTAATAACCAATTGTTACTGAACAGAAACTTCTTCTGCTTTAAATTCAACGATCATCATCATGTTGATGCTTACTAATTGAACATAAACCGTCTTCTTACTTGTTTTTACTACTTCTCCCGTTTGTCCCATAAATAACCCTAGGGTTATTTATGGGACAAACGGGAGAAGTAGTAAAAACAAGTAAGAAGAC
>JBEDKT010000256.1:0-7047 GCA_041172025.1 Bacteroidota bacterium | reverse complement strand
GACACTTGGGTGGATGAATGGGATGAAAATTGGGACAGTGAATCTTTTTCTTATGACCGTGGTGTGGAATATAAAATGACAGCAACTGGCCTAGAGAAACTAGGAAGGGCTGATGGGGATGACGATGATGTAAGCCCTGATTCGAATAATGATGATCCTGATGCTATTCAGCAACAATTACAAGATTTAAAAGAAGAACGCAAGCGTTTAGAAAATGACTTAGAAAAGTCGAGAGAAGAAAAGCTAAAAGAAGTAGAGAAAATTGATCGTGCTTTAGAAAAGAAAACGGAAGAAAAAATAGAAAAGAAAATCGACAAAAAAAGCATCTCAACGGTGGCTGTTGTTACTCAAGCAGCTGCTAATTTAGGAGAGATGCATTATATGCTTGATCGGTTTATTTATTAGGTTTGGTTTTAAAAGGATGATTTTGATTTATGCGCCCCTTCTTGAAAAGATGGGGCGCATTTTTGTAATCGATTTTGGTTATCTTTGGCAAAAATAACCACAGATGAGCGAAGCATTAAATACCCCCTTTACCCACAAACATATTGCTTTAGGCGCTAAAATGGCTCCTTTTGCAGGTTACAATATGCCTATCAGTTATACAGGTATTAATGACGAACATGCTGCAGTCCGTAATCAAGCAGGGGTTTTTGATGTAAGTCATATGGGGGAGTTTATTTTAAAAGGGCCTAATGCATTGGATTTAATTCAAAGAGTCACAACTAACGACGCGTCGGTATTAGTTGACGGCAAGGCACAGTACAGTTGTTTGCCAAATACTACAGGCGGGATTGTGGATGACTTGCTAGTGTATTGTGTTGAAAAAGACAAGGTATATATGTTAGTGGTTAACGCTTCTAATATTGAAAAAGACTGGAATTGGATTAGTAGTTATAATACCAAGGGAGTTGATATGGAAAATATTAGTGCAAGGACTGCTTTGCTAGCTGTGCAAGGTCCGAATGCGACTAAGATAGTGCAGGCACTTACAAAAATGGATGTATTAAATATGCCTTATTATAGTTTTGCAAAAGGAGAAATGTTGGGAATAGAAAATGTACTTGTTAGTGCAACAGGCTATACTGGTTCGGGAGGGGTAGAAATATATTTTAGAGACGAAAACGGGAATGCCGATAAAATTTGGGATGCATTGTTTGAAGTAGGAGCACCCTATGGTTTAAAACCAATTGGGTTAGGTGCAAGAGACACATTGCGTTTAGAAATGGGATTTTGTTTATATGGTAACGACATTGACGATACTACTAGCCCAATTGAAGCAGGTTTAGGCTGGGTTACTAAATTCAATAAAGAATTTACCAACTCGGCGGCATTAGCAGCACAAAAGGAAAACGGGGTTGCTAAAAAATTAGTAGGCTTTGAAATGATAGATAGAGGTATACCACGTCACTATTATGTAATTAAGGATGCCGAGGGTAATACAATAGGAACTGTCACTTCGGGTACACAAGCGCCAAGCTTAGGCAAGGCAATAGGTATGGGTTATGTGGCAACAGCGCATGCAAAAGTGGGTTCGGATATCTACATTGATATTCGCAATACGCTTGTAAAAGCAAAAGTGGTTAAGTTTCCATTTAAATAAATTTAGTATACATTTTTTCAAAGGGGCCAGTAAAATTGGCCCCTTTTTTTATGGTATAAATACTTGGTTACTGCATTCTTTGAAATTGCATTTTTGTGTCTTAACAAAAATATATTTTATGAAAGCGATTAAAAACAAAGTGCAACTTATTGGAAGGCTTGGTGCTGACCCTGAAATTAAAGTGTACGACGAAAATAAAAAGCTTGCACAATTGCGCTTGGCAGTAAATGACCGGTACAAAAACGCCCTAGGGGAGTGGGTTGACGACACCCAGTGGTTTAACTTGGTAGCCTGGTCCAAATTAGCTGGTTATGCCGAAAAATATCTATTAAAAGGAACGGAAGTGGCGGTAGAGGGAAGGCTTATTAATAAAAATTTTACCGACAAAAACGGAATTAAACGTGTAAGTACAGAAGTAATTGTTGCAGAAATACTCATTCTTGCAAAACAAAAAGAACTCGTTTAATTGTTAAAATCATATAAATAGTTCGGTAAAAAAAAGTTGGTTTCGTATCTTCGCCGAATGAGTGATATACAACAAGTGAAACCGAGTTTACATACTGTGCTTACCCCCCAAGTATTAGATTTATATGAAATAAAAAATAGTATTGTTGTCATCATTGATGTATTTAGAGCTACTTCAACGATGGCAACAGCATTATTTAATGGTGCAAAAAAAATAATCCCGGTAGATTCTCCTGAAGTTTGCATGGAGATGGGAAAACAAACAGGAGGTGTAACAGCCGGAGAAAGAGATGGTAAAATTATTCCAGGATTGTCTTACGGTAATTCTCCTTCAGAATATCCAAGGTCATTTATAGAAAATAAAACATTGGTAATTACTACAACCAATGGTACCAAGCTTTTGCATATGGCACTTAGGCAAGGGGCGAAAGAAGTAATAACGGGTTCGTTCCCAAACTTGACAAAAGTGGTTGAGTACCTTAAAGCGCAAAATGCACCTGTTATTTTAGGGTGTTCGGGTTGGAAAAATAAATTTAATATCGAAGACACTTTGTTCGCTGGTGCCGTGATTGAACAAGTAAAGGATCATTTTACCATTCATTGCGATAGCAGTTATATGGCACAACAATTATATTTACAAAATAAGGATAACCTTCCAACATATATCAAAACCTTAACCCATTGGCATCGTTTGGCGGCATATGGCTTAGAAGAAGACATGCTTTATTGTATTTCACAGGATACAGCACCTTCGCTCCCTATTTTTAAGGAGGGGGCTTTGGTTAATGGGGCTTAATACATATAAATAATCTCTCACATTTACCTAACTAGCTAGTATTAAATAGCTTGCGCAATTAGCGCCGAATTTCGTACATTTGCAAATTGCCCTTTTTTAAAGGGTCATTTTGTAACATTATGGCATTACCCTACTTAGTAAAACACATTTATAGCTACGGAACCGAAGAGGTTATCCGTCGCGGCAAGAAGATATTTGCCTTGAAAAACATTGAGTTGGTCAAGTTTGACCCTTTGTTAGGCAGTATTCATTGTCGCGTGAAAGACGACGGCTATACAACTTATTATAAAGTCACCATTGAGAATTTCACTAGTGCACCTACACTTTCGTTAAGGTGTGGTTGCCCGTATAATTTATCAGAAGTTTGTAGGCATAAAGCTGCTGCACTTTTCTACATCCAAGATTTATTAGACAAAAATTTATTAGACTATAAAGCCGCTTCTTATAAAACTACACATACCTTATTAAGGACTAAGAATTTAGACCTTAAGATGATGCGAATGCTTTGTTCAAAAGCAACTTTTGAGGACTCAGAGCGAACATTGAAGTCAAATAGGCCTCATATTATTGAAAGTGCAAACGAAAAAGTTGTAGCCGAAGTAGAAGAGGATGGTAAAATATTTCACGTAATAATACAAAAAAACGAAGAACGTTTTTTTGATACTTCATGTGATTGTTTAAGTGAAACAGAATATCCATTGTGTACGCACAAGACTATGTTATTGTTGCTGTTATTCCAGTTAAAAGGAGCCGATTATTTTGAAACCATTCGTAATTGGGACAGGGAAAAAAATAAGCTGCTTGCATTATACGGGTTTTCGCTAGATGATTATATCGAGGATAAATTTGAATTTATTTATCACGACGGCAAACCTTTCTTAAAAGTACTTGACGAAAAAATAAAAAAATTAGACGCTTCTCCAGCACCTATGCCTGTTTTTAAAAGGCCTGTGAATAAGTCAAACGACTGGGATATCGAGGACGGAGATGTAATGGAAGAAGAAAAAGAAGTAGTCATTAGGGATCGTTTTGGTTTAGTGCTACAACAACTTGAAACCGAATATCCACATATTGGATTTCACGTAGTTAAAGGAGAAGTGAACGAGGAAGGCACTGCTTTTGTAGGTAAGGTGGAGAAATTGGACTTGGCTAAATTTGTAACGCCTGCGCTTATTAAAGAAGAGGACAAAAACTTATTACAACTAGTCCGAAAATTACAAACTGCTGAACTTTCTAAGTTCTTGAATAAGAATTCTCCTTTCCAAGGTATTTGGGATACTATTATTCATTCTGATGAAGCAAGCTTGCCAGACGAGACTAAAGAATTGATTCAAGAATATTTACATCCTAAATTGGAAAAGGTTTGGAAGGATTTGTCGGAACATGCTTTCAATTTTTTCATTCCGCATAATAAGCCATTTACGACAGCTAATTTACAAAAAGCAGAATTGGTATTCAATACTATACAACCTTCGTTCCGTGTTGAAAAAGAAGCCGATCGTTATATTGTATACGCACAAGTGAGTTTGCCAGAAGGTAATATTCCTTTAGAAGACAATCATGCAAAATCACATTATGTATTCCAATACAATCATCAATTTTTCACTTGGAAAAATAGGACCGATTTAGCTTGGGTAGAACAATTCATGCCAAAGGGGTTTCATGAAGTTGATTTAGCAGTTTGGCCAGATTATTTAAAGGACACTTTATTGCCTTTGTCAAAATCCTATAAAGTTTCTTTGGACAATGTTTCTCAGGAAAAACTAAAAGGGACTAAACCGCAATTGCAAATTTTATTAAAAGAGAATGGGGATTATTTGTTTTTTGAACCCATGTATTTGTATAAGGACATTGTAGTACTAACAACCGACGGACCTTCTGTAATTCAGCAACAGGGGGATAAGATTATAATTCTAGAACGTGATTTAGCGGCTGAACGTCAATTAATGACAATTGTTGAACAATTGCATTCTGGTTTTATTCGTCCGAATGAAGGGGCAATTTTAGCCTTAAAAGGTTCAGAAGTATTAAAAAATAACTGGTTCTTTTTATTTGTTGATACCCTTCGTGAAAAACAAATTCCTTTATTTGGATCCGATCAGTTAAAGAAATTTAAGTTTAATACAGCGAAGCCTTCAACACGTTTATTCATAAGTAGTAACACCGATTGGTTTGATGCTAAAGTTGAAATTTCCTTTGGCGACCAAAAAGTATCTGTACAGGACATTAAAACAATGCTGTCTAATAAACAGCAATATGTGCCATTGAAAGATGGTAGCTTAGGTGTTTTGCCAGAACAATGGTTGAATAAATATTCCTTATTATTTAAAGTGGGGGAAGGTAAAACGGACAACCTTAAATTAAGTAAATATCATTTCTCTATTTTAGATGAATTATATGACCAGCGAGACGAGGAGGAAATTATATTCCAATTAGAAGGGAAGTATGAAAAAATTAGAGAACGTTATTCTATAGCAGATATAGTACCACCAGCCCACTTATTACCCATACTTAGGCCTTATCAGGTGAGTGGTTTTCAGTGGTTGAATTATTTACATGATGTACAATGGGGTGGTATTTTAGCAGATGATATGGGACTAGGAAAAACAATACAGACATTGTCTTTCATGCATCATTTAAAAGAAAAAAATGGCAAGTTAGTTGCATTGGTTGTTTGTCCAACAACACTTTTATTTAACTGGCAGAATGAGTTGAAAAAATTTGCGCCATCCTTGACATATCAAATACATCATGGTGGAACTAGGAGCAAAAAGAACTTAGCCGACTTGCCTATCGATGTTATTATTACTACTTATGGCACACTGCGCAGTGACATTAAAATGTTTGCCGAGATAAATTTCGATTATGTTATTTTAGATGAAAGTCAGGCAATTAAAAATCCTTCGAGTAAGGTTACAAAAGCGGCTTGTTTATTAAAAGCTACAAATAGATTGTGTTTAAGTGGTACGCCATTACAGAATAATACATTTGATATTTATGCTCAAATGAATTTCTTGAATCCTGGCATGTTAGGTTCAGTAGAATTTTTCAAGCATAATTTTTCCATGCCAATTGACAAATTTGACGAGAAGGAACAAAAAGAACATCTACGAAAATCGGTATTCCCGTTTATCTTAAGAAGAACGAAAGAACAAGTTGCAAAGGACCTTCCTGAAAAACAAGAAATGGTATTGTATTGTGAAATGGGTACAGCACAACGAAAAATATACGAAGCTTACAGGAACGATTATAGAGATAAGTTAATTGGAATGGTAGAAGAAAAAGGCATCCAAAAATCGCAATTATCTATCCTGCAAGGGTTAATGAAATTGAGACAAATATGCGATAGCCCTGCCATTTTAAAGGATGAAGCTTATCCGAACGAGTCCGTAAAATTAGAAGAGTTAACACGCGAGATTGCAGAAAACATTAGTGATCACAAAGCATTAGTATTCTCCCAGTTCTTAGGCATGTTAGCTTTGATAAAAGAACAATTAACTAAGATGGGTATCGATTATGAATATTTTGATGGTGGAAGTACAATACAGGAAAGAGAACGCGCCATTGATCGTTTCCAAAATGACCCTAACTGTCGCGTATTCTTAATTTCTTTAAAAGCGGGTGGAGTTGGATTGAACTTGACGGCTGCCGATTATGTTTACATTGTTGATCCTTGGTGGAATCCGGCAGTAGAACAACAAGCTATTGACCGTACACACCGTATTGGACAGACTAAGAATATATTTGCCTATAGGATGATTTGTAATGACACGGTAGAAGATAAGATTTTGAAATTGCAGGATCGTAAAAGGTCATTGGCAAAAGAATTAATTTCAGATGAAGAAGGTTTTGTGAAGTCACTTTCTAAAGACGATATCGCTTATTTATTTAGTTAGGGCTAATACTCCAATTAAGTTGGTAATTAAAAAAGCAAGCTCTTTATTGGAGCTTGCTTTTTTATTGGTTACTAGTTTTATTTTACTTTAACTCGGCTGCAGCAATATTCGCTTTGGGATTTTTTAAAAATTCATCTTTACATTCTTTTGCACAGAACCCTAAAACTTTACCATCATAATGTGCTGTATCGGATACACCTGCACTTGTAGGCATACCACAAGTAGGATCTTTCTTATTGTCTATTAAGGCAATGTCATAACTAATTACTGCAGCAGTATCTGTAGAC
>JBEDKT010000255.1:0-11143 GCA_041172025.1 Bacteroidota bacterium | reverse complement strand
GAGTCGCCGAATGCCGGGGCCGTTTATTTAAGCCCCAGCATGCATGCATTCCAGTCTCCGTTCTTACTGCCGGCACTGCATCAGGGTGTTGATTTGTCTTTGTTTTATAGAGGGGTCAATTTGAAAATAGAAATGAGTGCATATTGGAAACAAGTGAAGAATAGTATTGAAAAGAAAATGTTTTACCACGACAGATATAATTCCTTTGTTTATGGGATTGTAGGACAAATGCATAGTATGTATAAGGGTGTAGAAATATCAATGGAGACGAAAGTATGGAGCCTTATTCAATTTGAATTAGCTAGCACATTTGGGAAATATAGAATTTCAAATAATCCCTTGTATGATATTTTATTGGTGAATGATTTATATAAGGTTGAATCGGGGTTGCTTTATATTAAAAATATGCCTGCGTCAACCAGTCCCGAATTGACGCATTCTTTTTCAATTCAATACCAACCTAATTATAATTTTTCATTGAACTTTTCGGGGGTATATGCAAGTAATAGGTTCATGAACCATGATTTATTTAGAAGGTCTAACGCAGTCAAGCGAAATGCTTCAGCGGATCAGTGGCAGGAAATTGTAGCACCTAATTTGTTGCCAAGTCAATTTAATTTAAATGGTTATTTATCAAAAACCTTCTTTTTAAAATCAGTGAATCACACGTATTCATGGCGGTCAAGTATAAGTGCTAGAAATATCTTAAACACATTAATTCCTGTTTTAGCATTTGAGCAATCAAGGTTCGACTATAAATACTTGCAAACGCAAAAGTATGCACCAAAATATATATACGACCAAGGAACAACTTACACGCTTGGGCTTCAATTAACAATTCAATAAAAAAACATGAAAAGAAAGTCTACCATTAAATCCTTTACTACTTTGTTGCTATTCAGTTACTCGCTTTTGTCTATTGCCTGTTTAAAACAAGCTGCATATGCAAAGCCGATAGATCAGCTTTCATCAGACACGATTGTGTCCATAAAAACGATGCGAAAATGGCATGTAAATGGAAGTGTGGAAGTGATTGCCAAGGCCTTTGCTATTGAAGGGGTGATAGTCGCTAATGACGAACATGATAATGTATATAAATCGCTTTTTATTCAGGATAGTACTGGAGGTATTATGTTATCAATGGACGGTACTTCCTTATATCAAAACTATCCAGTAGGCACACTAGTTCGTGTCCGTATCCAAAATTTAATACTTTCTGATTATCGAAGAATGCTACAGTTAGTAGCTTCGGTGGACACTACCGAGGGTACCTTGGTTACATCGGGCATACCCGTTCCCTTATTCCCAAAATTTATTACCGTTTTGAAAGACGACTATCCCATTGTGCCACTTTTAGTTAGCGCCAAAAGCTTAGGGGATAGTTTACAGGGCAGGTTAATAAGGATATCCAACGTTGAATTTTCAGCTACCGATACCGCCCAAACTTTTGCAGATAAAAAAAATAAAACAGGGGCAAGTAGGAGTATAAAGTTTTGTGCAGGAGGTACGATTTATTTAAGAACTAGTGGCTACGCCGACTTTGCAGGCGAAAAAACACCTGCGGGCAATGGCGATATTGTAGGGGTTTATTCGGTGTACAATTATGAAAAGCAAATACTAATTCGAGACACAAATGACATTTTGTTAAACGGGAGGCGCTGTACAGGGGCAGCTTGGCTGCAAAAAACTCCATAATAGGCCTATAGCTTGACAGCTTGTCAGCAATCTTTTTTTGGTATTGACTTTGCTATAGTATCCCTAAAAGACAGATATATGAAAAAAGGACAAATACGCGTCTCGACGGAGAACATCTTTCCAATCATTAAGAAGTTTCTTTATAGTGACCACGAAATTTTTATTCGTGAGTTGGTGAGTAATGCGGTGGACGCATCTCAGAAATTAAAAACATTAGCAGGCAAAGGAGAAGTCAAAGGCGATATTGGACAACTAAGGGTTGACGTGGTTGTGGATGCGAAAGAGAAGACTATTACCATTACTGATAATGGAGTAGGTATGTCTGCAGAAGAATTAGATAAGTATATTAACCAGGTTGCATTCAGCGGTGCGGAAGAATTTGTAAATAAATACAAGGACGCTAGCATTATTGGTCATTTTGGTTTAGGTTTTTATAGTGCGTTTATGGTGAGTGAGAAAGTTGATATTTATAGTAAAAGTCACACAGGGGCTCCTGGTGTTTTTTGGAGTTGCGATGGTAGTACCGAATATGAATTATACGAAGTGGACTATAGCGACAGAGGAACTAAAATAGTTTTACATATTAATGAAGAAAGTGCAGAATTTTTAGATGCACACAGAACGAAATCGGTATTGGAGCGCTTTTGCAAATTCTTGCCAGTAGCTATTTACTTTAAAGATGCGAATGCTGAAGTAGCTGCACCTAAAGAAGGAGAAGAAGTGTTAGCGGAAAAGTCAATTAACAATACGAATCCTTTATGGGTGCGTAAGCCGGCTGATTTAACCAAGGAAGACTATGAACAGTTTTATAAAGAATTGTATCCGTTTGGGGAAACGCCTTTGTTTTGGATTCACCTGAATGTGGACTATCCATTTAACTTAACGGGTATTTTATATTTCCCAAAAATCAAACAAAGCTTTGAAATACAAAAAGACAAAATTCAATTGTATTGCAACCAAGTGTTTGTAACAGATGAAGTAAAGGATATTGTGCCAGAGTTTTTAATGTTATTACATGGGGTTATTGATAGCCCAGACATTCCTTTAAACGTTAGCCGTAGCTATTTACAAGGCGACCCTAATGTTAAAAAAATAAACGCTCATATCACCAAAAAAGTTGCTGATAAGCTAGAAGAGATTTTTAACAATGACCGTAAAGCTTTTGAAGACAAATGGGAAAGCTTAGGTTTGTTTGTGAAGTATGGTATGATTACCGACGACAAGTTTTTAGAAAAAGGGAATAAGTTCTTGATTTTGGAGGATGCTGCTAACAAGGGCACTTTCTACACATTGGATGAATACAAAACTGCTACTGAAGCAAATCAAAAGAACAAAGAAGGGAAGCAAGTTTTATTATACACAACTAATCCTGTGCAGCAAGACTCTTTTATTCAGGCCGCAGTAGGTAAAGGCTTTAAAGTTGTGAAATTAGAAACAATGGTTGACGCTGCTTTTATTAATAATGTTGAAATGAAATGGGAGGGGGTACAGTTTGTGCGCGTAGATGCGGATGTGGTTGACAATTTAATTGACAAGCAAGAAAATATTGATTCAGTATTGTCTGCCACAGAGGTAGAACAGGCTAAGAAATTATTTGAATTCCAAGTGCCTGAAATCACATTAACGGTGGAAGTGAAAGGGCTTGGTCAAGATACTGCGCCAGTGATTGCCACACGCCCTGAATTCATGCGTAGAATGAAAGATATGGCAAGTATGAGCGGCGGCGGAATGACGGCCTTTTATGCTCAAATGCCCGACGAAGTACATTTAACCATTAATGGCAACCATCCGATTTATCAAACTTTATTAAAAGAGGCCGATATAGATAAGCAACAAAAACAAGCTCGAAATTTAGCTGATTTGGCCTTGCTTTCTCAAGGTTTATTGAATGGGGCGGAATTAACCAACTTTATAAATAGGAGCGTTGATTTATTAAAATAAACGCTAACCAGCATTTACTAAAAGAGGCCTCTATGGAGGCCTCTTTTTATGTACAAGAAAAAGTATTGTTTGCTAAGGAAGCTATAATTAATTAGTTGCTTTTACGTCTATAATTTGCATTTGCACTGACTGATTTCCTTGCCATTCATTTAGTTGTAATTGGAACACTATATCAAATGGCTTACCCGATTTAACAACCTGAATATGCTCGGGCATATTATATCCAATACCCCTAACACTATTGTTACCTTGTGTTACATTAAAGCTAATATGGGCTTCTTTTACCAACTTGCTATAGCCAGTATCCATTACGCCCTTTGCAATAAAAATGGGTCGCATATTATCTGGGCCGAATGGTTCCATTTGAGTAATTATCTGGAAGAAATTCATATTAATATTATCCAAAGGCAACACGGAATTGATTAATATTTCTGGGGTCAATTGAGCTTCTGTAATTCTTTCTGCTACTGCATTTTCAAATGCCAATTTAAAATTTTCCAACTTATCTAATGACAATGTCATTCCCGCTGCAGCGAAGTGACCGCCATAGCCCAGTAAGTGCTCTCGACAGGCATGCAATGCCTCGTATAAATTAAATCCTATTACACTTCTTGCACTTCCTGCAATTACATCACCACTTTGAGTAAGTACAATGGTTGGTTTGTAATGCTTTTCAATTAGCCTACTAGCAACTATACCTACAACACCTTTATGCCAATGTGCTTGAAAAACAACCGACGATTTTTTAGTACTGTGATTTGGATCATTTTCAATTTCTGCTAATGCTTCTTCTGTTATACTTGTATCGGCCTCTCTTCTGTCTAAATTATCCTGTTGTAATAAAGAGGCAATTGCTAATGCACTTGAATATTCTTTTTCAATAAATAATTGTACTGCTTTTTTTGCATCGTCCATTCTGCCTGCTGCATTTATCCTTGGTGCAACAGCAAATACCAAATTGCTTATACGCATTGGCGTGGTTTGCTTAGCCAATTCCATTAAGGCTAATAAACCGGGACAAGGTGATTCGTTCACCTGTTGTAGTCCAAAGAATGCTAGGGTTCTGTTCTCGTCGGTGATGGGAACAATGTCGGCTGCAATTGCAGTTGCTACTAAGTCTAAATAGCCCAAGTAGGAACTGTCTGGCAAATTGTGTCTTTGTGCAATTGCCGTAATTAGTTTAAACACAACACCGCAACCGCAAAGTTCCTTGTAAGGGTAGGTGCAGTCAATTTGCTTTGTATTTAATATTGCAACTGCTGGCGGCAAAATAGCATCGGGTAAATGGTGGTCGCAAATAATAAAATCAATCCCTAATGCTTTTGCATAAGCAATTAAGTCGGTGGATTTAATGCCACAGTCAACCGATATGATTAAATCAACCCCCGTTTCTTTAGCAAAGTCGATACCTATTTTTGAAATGCCATAACCTTCTTTATAGCGGTGAGGAATATAGTAATCAATATTTGAAGAAAGTTGTTTTAGGAACTGAAATAGTGTTGCTACTGAAGTTGTTCCATCAACGTCGTAGTCGCCGAAAACCAATATTTTTTGGGAGCTGCTAATTGCTTCGTCAATTCTGTCAACAGCTTTTTTCATGTCCTTCATTAACCAAGGATCATGCAGGTCGCTTAGGCTGGGACGAAAGAATTTTTTTGCAGCATCAAAAGTGTCAATACCTCTTTGCACTAACAATTCGCATAAAATAGGGTGTATTTTTAGTGCTTCTTTTAAGGCGTTCACCTTTTGTACGTCCGCGTTGAGTATATTCCACCTTTTTTCCATTAGTATTTTCTATCGGTTGTATAACGTACCAGTTCTTCTAATGCTTCTCTTGCTGGGCTTGGTGGGAAAGAATGAAGTATTGTTAAAGCTTTGTCTCGGTATTCAAACATTTTTTGTGTTGCGTAATTAATGCCACCATAAGCTACAACATTATCAATAACAAATTTCACTTTCTTTTTATCGTTGTTATTGTTTTTTACAATGTAGACAATTTCTTTTTTCAAAGATGTTGGCACTTTTTGAAGAATATGAATTAATGGGAGGGTTAATTTTTTTTCTTTAATATCATTCCCCGTTGGTTTCCCTACATTGGCGTCCCCATAGTCAAACAAGTCGTCTTTAATTTGAAAGGCCATGCCAACCATTTCGCCAAATTCGCGCATTTTTTCAATAATTATTTCATCCTCTGTAACAGAAGCTGCTCCAGCTCCGCAGCAGGAAGCTAACAAGGAAGCGGTTTTCCCGTTTATGATTTCATAGTAAACCGACTCGTCAAAGTTTAAATTTCTTGTTTTTTCAATTTGCAATAATTCACCTTCGCTCATCTTTTTGACAGCCGTCGACAATATGGTTAATATTTTAAAATCTCCGTTTTCAAGTGAAAGCAACAATCCTTTTGATAATAAATAATCACCAACTAATACTGCGATTTTGTTTTTCCATAGTGCATTAATTGAAAAAAGCCCCCTTCTTTCTAGTGAATCATCCACTACGTCATCATGAACTAGTGTTGCAGTGTGCAAGAGTTCTACTAAGGAAGCTGCTCTATAGGAGGGTTCATGTATTTCGCCATGTAATTTTGCAGAAAGTAAAACAAACATAGGTCGCATTTGTTTTCCCTTGCGTTTAACTATGTACTGCATGATGCGGTCAAGTAAGGCAACTCTGCTTTTTACTGCTTCCCTAAAATGTTTTTCGAAAAGGTTTAATTCTGTCCCAATAACTTTTTTTGCTAATTCCATGCGTTGTACAATTTAACTTAATTATTGAGCATATTAAAGTGGAGTTCACCAAAATTTTGCAAAGAAGTGAGTTTTAAGTCGGCTGTTCCCCAATGTTCCAATTTAACATGTTCTGCTGACGGCACAACTACGCAAGTCATTCTTGCTGCCTTTGCCGCAATCATCCCGTAAAAAGAATCCTCAAAGCAAATGCAAGCAAGTGGAGCCGTGTGCATGGCTGCAGCACATTCTAGATAAACTTGTGGATGTGGTTTAGCATAGGTTAAATTTTGTGCAGAAGCACTAGCATGTATATAACTTCTAATACCTAGCTTTTCTTTCACCCATTCAATTAATGCTACGGGCGAAGAAGTAGCTAAGCCCATTTTAAAGTCTTTCTTCAAAAAGAATTCAAAAATATGTTCGACACCAGGCATTAAGGTAGCTTCTTTGTCAATAAGGCTTAAGGCTAAGTCAATTACCTTATGCTCGGCTCTTTCAAATTCAGTGGAGGGTATTTTATGTAGGTGTAGCCAATGTGCTACGAATTCTTTCGAACGTAGTCCCGTGGTTGTTGCATATTGTTCTTGTGTGAGTAAAATGCCATACTGCCTAAAGATTTCATTTGCTGCTTTGTTCCAAAGTGGCTCACTGTTAATTAGTAAGCCATCAATATCGAAAATAACAGCAGATTTTTTCATGGTCCAAAGGTACTATTTGTTGGCTAATCAGGGCTATTATGATAAGATTTAATGTAGTATCTTTACGCCCTAACAATTTCCCCTAAGAATGAGTTTATTGGATCGCTTAAAATATGTTCGAATCTTCCGTTCTTTTATATACGGGATTGTAGGTTTATTTACCTATCCCGGGTTAGCTTTATTTAATACCGTTAGCATTGAAGGCACTGAGCATTTAGAAAATCTGCCAAAGAAAAACGTGTTGTTTGTGAGCAATCATCAAACTTATTTTGGGGATGTAATTGCATTTGTGCATATTTTTTGTGCTGTTAAATGGCAAAAAAATAATAGGCTAGGAATTCCTTATTATTTGCTGAATCCCTTTACTAATGTGTATTTCGTAGCTGCGGAAGAAACAATGAATAGCAACTGGCTAAGCAGGTTGTTTAAATTGGGAGGCGCCTTAACTGTTAAAAGAACATGGCGTGCAGAGGGCCAAGATGTAAAAAGGGATAGAGACGAAGTTGATACCCAAAAAATTGATAAAGCCTTACAAGGAAGTTGGGTGATTACATTTCCTCAAGGCACTACAAAGCCATTTGCGCCGGGTAGAAAAGGAACGGCTCATATAATAAAAAATAACAAACCAATTGTGATGCCGGTTGTCATTAATGGGTTTTGGAGAGCATTCACAAAGAAAGGGTTAACCTTTAAAAAAGTAGGAACGCCATTGACTATTAGGTTTAAGGCGCCGTTAGCAATAGACTACGACAATGATTCAGTCGAAGTAATTCTGGCTAAGGTTATGGATGGCATCGAACAGAGCAAAGAATATATGCTTAAAGGCCGCCATCATGTTGTAGCTGAGGCTTAAGCTTCGGTGAAATAAGCTTTCAGTTCAGTCGCATCGTGTGGGTTCATTTTGCCCGACAAAACCAAGCGTAATTGTCTTCTTCTCAAAGCACCATCATATAACTTTATTTGCTCTTCTGTTTCAGGAATAATTTCAGGAACTTTTTTAGGCTTTTTATTTTCATCAAGTGCAACGAATGTAAAGAAAGCTTCATTGCTTAATTCCCTTGACTGTGTAATCATATTTTGATTCCAAACTTTTAAGTGAATCTCCATTGAAGTGTTGAAAGCTCTTGAAACAATAGCTTCAATACAAATCACGTTTCCCAGTTTAATGGAAGACTTAAAACTTAGGTTATCGACAGAGGCTGTCATACATGCCGAATTGCAATGTTTTGCTGCAGAAAAGTAAGCGGCAATGTCCATCCAGTACATTAATTTACCTCCCATTAAATCTCCAAAAGTATTCGTGTCATTGGGTAACACTAATTCATTCATGGTGGTAAAAGAATCTTGCGCTTTTCTTGCTTCCATATTTTTTTTATTATTTATTAAAGATACAACTTGTTATACAACGCAGCGGTCAAGTTTTGCAAGGTAAGCTGGGTCTACATCTGCGCCAATGCCAATAGCATCACTAATGCTTAAGTGCATGCCTGAAAATCGAACACCTCCAATTACAGGATCTTCTAGGTGGCCAATTAAACAAGTGTCCATGTCGTAAAATTTCACATTGTCATGAGCCATAGCAAAATGCATTTTAGCACTCAAGGCTACGCGACTTTCCAACATGCCGCCCATCATACAAGGGATATTACTAGCAGCAGCTATGTTATGAATTTTAATTGCTTCCTGTATGCCGCCGCTTTTTGAAAATTTAATATTAATGGAATGACAGGCTTTTTGTGCAATTAATTTTCTTGCATCATGGTGGGTAAATACCGATTCGTCAGCCATTATTTGAATAGGGGACTTTGCACATAATTCAGGCAAGAAATCATCGTAATATTTGTGCATTGGTTGTTCGCAAAAATCAATGTTAAAAGGAGCTAATCCCTGTAACACGTTTAAGGCATCCTTGTGGGACCATCCTTGGTTTGCATCGACTCTTAATTTGGTTGCAGTGCCTATTGCAGTTCTAATTTGTTTAATTCTTTCAATATCCTGAATAGGGTCCTTTCCTAATTTAACCTTAATAATATTTACCCCTCTTTCAACAAACTCGATGGCTTGCTTTGCCATATTTTCTGGACTATCTATGCCAATAGTTAAGTCGGATTCAATGGGCTTTGGCTTGCCACCTAAATAGGCATATAGGGGCAGGTTGGCTGCTTTTGCTGCAATGTCGTATAAGGCAATATCAAAGGCACTTTTGGCCGTATAGTTGCCAGCAATTATTTTATCTAATTCTGCTAACCGTTCGGTAATGGCTAATGGGTCCTTGCCTTTCCAATGGGTAGCAAAGTCCTTTGCTAAATGGTAACAACTTAATTGTGTTTCGCCCACGATCATTGGGAAAGCAGAACATTCTCCAATACCTTCTATACCTTCATCGGTCTTGATTTTTATAAGTACGTTTTGGGCGAATTCCATAGTTCCCGTTGCAATAACAAAAGGAATCATGGGTATTTTAAAAAGGTATATTTCGGTTGCAATTATTTTCATTAGGACAGAATTTGAACTTTTGTGATTATTGCAGTAAAAATACAAGCTTTTACTAAACAATAGTAGGAACTAGGTTGTTATAGTAAAAATGCAATTATGGAAACATTGAAATACAAGAAGGTGTTGGTGCTAGGTGCAACTGGAGGAATAGGGGCACATTTAGTACAATTATTAAATAACAGTGGCGCTATTGTATGGGTAGCCGGAAGGAATGCAGAAAAATTAGCAGCCTTGGCAACTCAATATCAACTTCCAAGCGAACAGGTGCTTCAGGTTGATTTGGCAGACCAAATTTCGGTTAAACAGTTTGCGTCAACTTTATCAACAGTAAGTGCGCCTTTTGATATTTTCATAAATGCAGCAGGAATTGGTTTGATAAAGCCTTTTGACGAGTTGGTATCGGATGACATGCTAAATTCATTCCAAGTAAATGTAATGAGTACGTTTGATGTATTAAAAGCAATACTCCCTAAAATGGTAGAAGTAAAAAAAGGCTTAATAATTAATATTCCAGGTATTTTGGGTAAGATACCAATGTCTGGGGCAGCTGCTTACTGCGCAAGCAAATATGCTTTAGTTGGCATGATGCAATCCATAAGAGAAGAATTAAAAAGAACAGAAATAAGAATCACTCAAATATATTTAGGAGGTGTAGATTCTTCATTTTGGGATACTATTAATTTAAGAGTACAAAGAGAAAAAATGATTCAAGCCGAAGAAGCTGCAAAATCAATTTGGTTCTTATGTCAACAGCCCGTTTCTGGAGTAGTAAGCGAAATGGTGATACAACCCTTTAATCATCAAGCAATATAAGTTGACTATATTTTGTCATTCAAAATGAACAACCGATATTTGCAATACGAATGAACGTTAGCATGAATATATCCTTAGAAAATACCCAGAATGCATTTGCATACAAGACTACAGCTGATTTAAAAAAAGCAAGGTTTTTGTTTAGTGCCATACAAAGTCCTTTAATTGCATCTATTGCAACAAAGTTGACTCCGATTTTAATGAAATCGGGTTTCCCGATTAATGGAATTTTGCGCAGCACGGTGTTTAATCAATTTGTTGGCGGGGAAACTTTAGAAGAATCGGCAAGAGTATGTAAACAATTGGGTGCTTACAAAGTGCAAGTGATTTTAGATTATGGTGTTGAAGCTAAGGAAGGAGAAGAAAATTTTGATAACGTTACGGAACAAATTATTAATGCAATTGAATTTGCAGCAACTCAGCCTAATATTCCTTTTGTAAGTGTTAAAATAACTGGAATTGCTAGCATGTTTTTGTTGGAAAAACTTAATGAAGCACCAAGGTTGAGGAGTGGAATTCATGATAGCGAGTCCGAAGACGCTGCCTGGGTAAGCGTTCGAGAAAGAATGTATGCAATATGTGAAGTGGCTAGTGAAAAAGGAATTGGTGTATTAATTGATGCAGAAGAAACTTGGATTCAAGACCCTATTGACAGGTTAGCGGTTGAGTTAATGACTGTTTATAATAAAAACAAAGCAGTTGTATATAACAAATACCAATTATATAGAAACGACCGTTTAAGTTTCTTGCAGCTATCTCATAAATTAGCAT
>JBEDKT010000254.1:0-2562 GCA_041172025.1 Bacteroidota bacterium | reverse complement strand
TACCAAAGGAATTTTACCGTTATTAATCGTTGGCGTATCAGCCATTCCAAACACTTCTTGTAAGCGAACCGATAGGATAGGGGTTTCGCCATTTGCCAAATATTCAATACCAATATTAGATCCACTGGGCACATTTATTTTAGCAGGAGCTAAGGTGTTTAAAGTCTGCTGTTGATCCCAAGTTAAATATTGAAGCAAGGCTTCACTCAAATTTATTTTCTTTAAATCGTCAGGTCGTTTTACTTTGGGTAAATAAAACCCTAACCAATCCATATTATTTAGCAATAACTCATCAGTGCTTACATCTGGCCAATCTTTGTATTGATTCCATTTGCATACACTCAAAATTCTGTTTTGTAATTGGGTAAAAGCATCATCAAAATTCAATAATGCTTCGCCTTCATTTTTTATTGCTGTTGAAATAGCCGCTACTAAATTTTCCTCGCTTGGCGCTGCCAATGGTTTTGATTGTAAAACAATGCTGCCAATTCTTAAATCTTTAGTGGCTATCAATCCACCTTTTCGGGTATCCCAAGTAATAACTTCTCGCTCTTTTACCAATGGTAATAAATCTTTTGGATTCAATGGCGATGCCATAAATATTTTCCCTAAACCATCTCTGGTATCAATATGCGCCACGGCTAGCCAAGGTTCGTTGGCCAAATTATCTCTATGCCCAATGGCTGCTATTTTTCCATTGGCTAATTGAAACTGTGCATTATTTCCTGGCCTTGCAAAAGCAATGCGTTCGGGGTAAGTATAAGCCAATAACAATCCAGTTTCATGATCATCAACCGGTCCGTTTTCTGCTTCTTGGTTCAGCATTTTGCGGTACGATTCCGCTACCTTTTCTATTCTTCCAAATCTATTGCCCGCACTATTATTTTGGCGGCTTCGCCTCAATGCTTCTATGCGTAAATTAATATCTATGCCACTGTCTTTTGGCAATGGATCTCGTTCTTCTAAAATGGCCGCTATGTCGGTTGCTAGCGCAATGGCATTGTCTTGTTTTGCCTTTAATAGCATGTGCGCTATCCGGGGGTGACAAGGCAGCTGATGAATTTGTTTTCCATGTTCCGTAATGCGTTTATTTAAGTCCAAAGCATTCAAATTGGTAAGCACATCTACGGCTTGCATTACCGCAGCTTTTGGAGGCGGACTTAACCAAGTAAGTTGGTTTAAATTACTAATTCCCCACTTGGCCATGTCGAGCACCAATGCAGCTAAATCAGCTTCCATAATTTCAGGAATTCGGTGTTCAATCATTCGTTCCTGATTGGCCTTGGTCCACATTCTATAACAAACTCCAGCACTTAATCTACCTGCTCTTCCAGCCCGTTGGTCAGCTGAATCTTTGGTAATTTGAACTGTTTCTAAACGCGATAATCCTGACTTAGGATCAAACTTTGAAACACGCGCAAACCCTGAATCAATTACTATTTTTACTCCTTCAATGGTTAAGCTGGTTTCTGCTATAGAAGTAGCTAAAACTACTTTTCGTTTGCCATTTTTATTCGGCATAATAGCTGCAAATTGCTCCCGTTGCGGTAACTGTCCGTATAGCGGATGGATAGCAAAGTCAGTTAGTTTAGTTTTTAATAATTCAGCACATTTGCGTATTTCTCCTTCGCCAGGTAAAAATACCAATACATCGCCTTCATTTTCTTTCACAGCTTTTACTATTACTTGTGAAGTAGTTTCGGGCAATAAAAAAGCATCTCCTTCACCTACATATTTAACTTCAACCGGATATTGTTTTCCTTCACTAACCGCCACAGGGCAATTTAACAAAGCAGTTAATTGTGGCATGTTCAGCGTAGCCGACATCACCATCATGCGCAAATCGGGTCTTAATATTTGTTGTGCTTCTCGGCATAAAGCCATGGCCACATCGGCAAATAAACTGCGTTCATGGAACTCGTCAAAAATTACCAAACCCACATTTTCTAAAGCATTATCGGTATGTAACATGCGGGTTAAAATACCTTCGGTAACCACTTCTATTTTAGTTTGAGCACTTACTCGGTTTTCAAATCGTATGCGGTAACCAATGGTTTCACCCACTTTATCTCCCCAAAGTTCTGCCATGCGGGTAGCAATGGTTTTAGCAGCTAACCTTCGCGGTTCCAACATGATTATTTTTTTGCCAGCTAACCAATTTTCACCCAATAATGTCAAAGGCAAAAGCGTACTTTTTCCTGCTCCTGGTGGCGCATTTACTATTAAAGTATTGTGATTGGCTAAATGATTTTTTACCTCGTCTATAATATCTGCAACGGGTAAATGATATTGGAATGGATTGAACTGCAATGCTAATTTTTACTAATAAAATGAATGCAAGTTTAAGGAAAAATAATGGGCAATTGGCAATATGCAATTAGCAATTGGCTTCTGGCTGATTGTATTTTTGAATTTAGATATTCGAATTTCGAATTTATTTTTTTCATACTTCATCATTCATACTTTAACATTCATACTTTTCCGATTTGTCGGGACTTCATACTTCATCATTTCTTTTATTAGCATAATTAATTAACTTAGTTATATTTGATAGATGAAAAA
>JBEDKT010000253.1:0-3076 GCA_041172025.1 Bacteroidota bacterium | reverse complement strand
TTTCTCTATTCTGACCATGTTTTTAATTTTTATTGATTTTCAATTTATTGCAAAATTTGTGTTCGCAATTAGTTTAATCAGCTTTTCGATATCTATTTTTCTTTCCTTAATTGAAATACGCTTAAGTACGCGTGCTATTGAATTAGAATTAAGCGATATAGAAGGCCTTGAAGATCCTTCGGTTATGGAGTATTTAAGAAAAAAGTTTGATCGCGAATAGTTTCCTATTTACAATCAAACTTTACATTTTATACTTTTAATTATTTGTTATTCAGTTTCCCTACGTTCCCCAATTTGTTGTCTCCACATGGCGTAGTAAAGCCCTTTTTCTTCTAGCAAGGATTGATGTGTGCCTGATTCAATAACTTGTCCTTTTTCTAGAACGTATATTCTGGTCGCGTGAATAATAGTGCTTAAACGATGCGCAATCATTATTGTAATTTGCTCTCTTTCTTTCGACAGTACTTTTATGGTGTCAGTGATTGACTCCTCCGTTAAACTGTCAAGTGAAGAAGTGGCTTCGTCAAAAATTAACAAGTGTGGATGTCTTAGTAAAGCCCTGGCAATAGACAGCCTTTGTTTTTCTCCGCCACTTAATTTTAAACCACCCTCGCCAATAAGTGTCGATAAGCCATCACCGCCTTTATCCAATATATTAGTACAACTTGCTTTTTCAAGTGCAATTAACATTTCAGCCTCTGTTGCGTTTGGTGCGACAAATGCTAGGTTCTCCTTAATCGTGCCTGCAAATAGCTGTGTATCCTGGGTTACAAAGCTTATCTGATTACGTAGTGCAGTCATGTCAATGCTATTGGTATCGACATTGTTCACCATTATGTTTCCTTCTTGTGCCTGGTATAACCCAACCAATAATTTCACCAATGTACTTTTTCCAGCACCCGATGGACCAACGAAAGCAATAGTTTCTCCTTTATTTGCAGAAAAACTAATATCGTCAATTGCTTTAAAATTTGCGGTTTGGTGCTTAAAGCCAACATGGTTAAATGCCAAACTTTCAATAGGGCCAATCGCAATTGGATTTGCAGGAATTTGCTCTATTGGTTTCTTCATTAATGTATCGAAATTATTTAGCGATGCTTCTGTTTCTCTATAGCTTAAAATAATACTTCCAATTTCTTGTAATGGTCCAAAAATAAAAAAGCTGTAAAACTGTAAGGAGATCAACTGGCCAACTGTCAAAATTTCTTTAAAAATAAGCCACATTAAAGTGAAGGTTATTACTTGTCTTAGAAAGTTAACCATAGTGCCCTGAATAAAACTTAAAGAACGAATATTCTTTACTTTTCTTAATTCAAGGGCAAGGATTTTATAAGTATTATTATTTAGTCTATTAATTTCTTGCGTTGTCAATCCTAAGCTTTTTACTAATTCAATATTGCGCAAACTTTCGGTAGTAGTACCTGCTAGGGTAGTAGTTTCCTTTACAATATTTTTTTGAATTACTTTAATACGCTTACTTAATAAATTAGTTACATAAGCAATCATACTTGCGCCGCCAATATAGATAGGCATGATAGACCAATGAAGTTTGGTTGCGTAAATAGAAATAAAAACAATGCTTACTATAATGCCAAAAACCACATTTATCACATAGCTAATAAACTTTTCGCAATCTGCTCTCGCCTTTGTTAAGATAGACAATGTTTCACCACTTCGTTGGTCTTCAAATGCTTGAAAAGGAAGTTGCATTGAATGCCTTAAACCGTCTGTGAAAAGGGCTGCGCCAAATTTCTGAATAATTACATTCACAGTATAGTCCTGGAAGGCTTTGGCTATCCTGCTAACCATAGCCGTGCCCACCAACAATAATAAAATATTTCCAACCCCTTTAAAAAAAGCGGCTTGTGACCTTGGGTTGCCTAATGCATCCACTAACGGGTTTTTTGCAAACTCGTCAATCAGTCGCCCAAATAACATAGGGTCAAACATGGAAAATGTTTGGTTTATGCCTGCCAAAACAAAGGCTACGAGTACTAGCCCTCTAAATGGTTTAATATATTGAATAAGAATCTTCATAATAGCGTTAGGTTGTCAAATTAATTATTTACGCACTGTATCTTCAGTGTCGTTGTAAAGTTGGTTGTATCTGTCAATACATGCCACTACTTCTTCTACCCCTGTTTTTTTCTCTGCACTTGTAACAAAGCCTTCTGGTAAAAAAGGTAACATTTCTTTTAGTGTATCAAACATGGCTTGTACATTTCTCTTTACTACAGCAGGTTTTTCCTTGTCTGATTTTGTAAATAGAAGGGTGTAAGGGATTTCCCATTTATACATTTGCTCAATAAATTCAAGGTCAATTTTTTGAGGAGCATGTCTTGCGTCAATTAACACAAAAACTCGATTCAGGTTGGGTCTTTTTCTTAAATAGTTTTCAATCATTTGTTCCCAGCGACGTCTGCTACTTTGTGAAACTTTAGCAAAGCCATAGCCTGGCAAATCCACAATAAACCACTTTTCCCATGGGCCCTTTTTATTAGTGCTCATTATTTCAAAGTGGTTAATTAATTGTGTTTTACCTGGAGTCCCAGAGGTTTTCGCTAAACCCTTTTGATTGCATAGGGCATTAATAATAGACGACTTGCCTACATTACTTCTTCCAATAAATGCGTACTCAGGTACTTGTAATTTAGGACACTGCTCAAAGCCGGGGCTTGAGATTAAATAAGTTGCTTTTACAATTTTCATATTAATGCTGCCTTATTTGGCAGTTTCGGGCTTTCTTTTCAATATTAAACTATCAGCAGGATAAGTTGCTTTTAGTGTATCCATAATATTTTGACACCAATTAATTAAAGTTGCTTTTTCGGCATCTGTTAATTTGGCATCTCTGTGAATTAATGTGTAAGAATACAAAGGCATTTCACCTTCTTTTATTTGTTCAATAACTTCTTCTAATTTGTGGTTTTGTTTTGCAATGCGGTAGCCTGCGAATTCATTGAAATTGAATTCTCTTTTCCCTTCTTTTACGTGATCGGCTAGCCAAAAAGCCGCTGGTTGTATGGAAGCATACCAAGGGTAAGCGGTTTTATTGCTATGGCAGTCGGCGCAGGCC
>JBEDKT010000252.1:0-7509 GCA_041172025.1 Bacteroidota bacterium | reverse complement strand
ATTCAGACCTACTTTTACTATCAATGTTTATTTATGTATAGAATATTTATATTTTTTGCGTTAGCCATTTTTAACATCTCAGCAGCGCAGGCTCAAACAACTACTAGTTTTAACGATGGGTGGAAATTTCATTTTGGCAATGCTGCCGATGCCAGTAAAGATTTTAACTATAGTATTAACGCTATTTTTCATAAAGCAAAAGTAGAAAGCAAAACGCCTATTCATAATAATTTTAACGACTCGGCATGGGAGGCTGTTACTTTGCCGCACGACTGGGCTGTGGCTTTGCCTTTTGTAAAGTCCGATAACTTTGACGTTGCACAACATGGCTATAAGCCTGTTGGGGGCTTGTTTCCAGCAACTAGTATTGGTTGGTATAGAAAAAACTTTATTGTTGCAAAAGCCGATTCAGGCCAGAGAATTAAAATTCAATTTGATGGTGTTTTTAGAGACGCCAATTTTTGGGTGAACGGATTTTATTTAGGGAATAATAAAAGCGGCTATATTGGCGAAACCTATGACATTACCGATTTCTTAAATTATGATACCGAAAATACTTTTACAGTAAGGGTTGATGCTACACAATTTGAAGGTTGGTTTTACGAGGGTGCAGGTATTTACCGAAATGTGTGGCTTAAGAAATTTAATAATATTCATATTGCCCAAGATGGCATTTTTACTTATTCAAAAGTGGTTGGTAATAAGGCTACTATAACCAATGAAACTGAAATTATAAACGAAGGCTTGTTGGGTTTGGGCCAACTGAGTGTACAAACATGGCTATTAGACCGCGGAGGGAATAAAGTTGCGGCTTCGGATGAAACAGTTTTACCTGCTGGGAAATTCGACATTGGAAATAACACTTCTATTGTAAAACAAAACTTAACGGTTACTGCGCCTCACTTATGGTCCTTGGCCGACCCTTACTTATATAAGGTATTGGTGCAAGTGAAGCAAAATGGAAAAATTATTGATCAAGTTGTAAACCGTTTTGGTATTCGTACTATTACTATTAATAATAACGGGGTATATGTAAACGGCGAGTATACCAAAATTCTTGGAACGAATAACCATCAGGACCACGCTGGTGTTGGTTCGGCAATGCCTGACTATTTACAATACTACCGTACACGTTTGTTAAAAGAAATGGGTAGTAATGCAATACGCACTTCGCATAACCCGCCTACGCCTGAATTATTGGACGCTTGTGATAGTTTGGGTATGTTGGTGTTGAATGAAACTAGGCTTTTAAATAGCACACCCGAATACCTGAATCAATTTAAGCGTTTATTGCGTCGTGACCGCAGCCGTACTTCGGTATTTATGTGGTCAATAGGTAATGAAGAACAATGGATACAGGCAAATTCATATGGTACCCGTATTGCAACAAGTTTATTGAAGCTGCAAATGCAAATGGACCCTACGCGTGTTTCCACTTATGCTGCCGATTTAGGTAATGAATTTAAGGGCATTAATGGCATCATTCCTGTGCGTGGGTTTAACTACCGCGAATATGCAGTGGAAGCTTATCACAACGCGCATCCCTTACAACCCATTATGGGAACTGAAATGGGAAGTACTGTTACTACCCGTGGGATTTATGAACGCGATTCGGTTAACTATTATTTACCCGATAAGGATGTAGTAGCGCCATGGTGGGCCAGTACGGCCGAAGCATGGTGGACGAAAGCTGCAGTAAATAAATATTGGCTAGGTGGCTTTATTTGGACAGGCTTTGATTACCGAGGGGAACCAACACCACATGAATGGCCGAATATTAATTCACATTTTGGGGTAATGGATGTTTGTGGTTTTCCTAAGAATTTATATTACTATTATCAAAGCTGGTGGAGTAATAAGGACGTGCTACATATTTTACCACATTGGAATTGGGAGGGGAAAGAAGGAAAGCCTATTGACGTTTGGGTGTATAGCAATGCCGAACAAGTTGAACTTTTTTTAAACGATAAAAGTTTAGGAAGCAAAACAATGCCATTGAATGGGCATTTGCAATGGAGTGTTAATTATGCGCCGGGTACTTTAAAAGCATTGGCAATTAAAAAAGGGAAAACACTTACTGCAATAACTGAAACTACAAGTAAACCCGTTAGTGTAGTAGTGTCGCCTGTTAAAACTACTATCCTTGCCGACGGGAAGGACGTAACTGTAATAAATATAAGTGTGGTAGACAGCAAGGGGCGCGAAGTACCTGATGCAAATAATTTAATTAAGTTTACTATTAAAGGAGAAGGGAAAATTATTGGTGTAGGCAATGGTAACCCAAGCAGCCACGAGCCCGATAAATGTGAAGAAGGTAAATGGCAAAGAGCTTTGTTTAATGGTAAGTGTCAATTAATAATTCAGTCAACAAATAATTCAGGAGTAATTGCATTTGAAGCAACAAGCGATAGTTTATGGAAGGGTGGTACCGATATTTTTACAGTGCCATTGCAAACTCCAGTAAATTATATTGGATCAAAAAAGAATACAGCTACTAAAGGGACTGTTGAAAAAAAGGAGATTGAAAAAATGATTGGTGCCGATATTTCTTTCTTACAACAATTAGAAGATAAGGGAATTGAGTTTTCTCATAATGGGGTGAAGCAAGATGCTTTATTGCTTTTGAAAGAACATGGTTTTAATTATATCCGCTTGCGTATTTTTAATAATCCTGCTGCCGATAGCGGGTATTCCCCTAAAAAAGGATATTGTGATTTACAACACACTTTAGCTTTTGCTAAACGAATTAAAAAAGCAGGGTTAAAATTATTACTCGACTTTCATTATAGCGACACATGGGCCGATCCCGGAAAACAATACAAGCCAGCTGCGTGGAAAAATTTACCATTCCCTATTTTAAAGGATTCACTTTATAATTATACAAAGCAAGTGATCACTGCATTGAAGGACCAAGGCACGGCGCCAGAAATGGTGCAAATTGGAAATGAAATAAATCATGGCATGGTTTGGCCCGATGGTAACGTGAATAATTTTAATGGCTTGGCTGAATTGTTTACTGCAGGCCGCGAAGCGGTATTGAATGTGGCACCTAATACTATTATCATGTTACATATTGCACTCGGAGGCCAAAATGACGAGTCGGTATTTTTTATAGACAATATGATTGCCCGAAATGTACAGTTTGATGTGATTGGACAATCCTACTACCCACAATGGCATGGTACTTTAAGTGATTTGAAAACTAACCTAAACAATTTAGTGGCACGTTATAATAAGGACATTATTGTGGTAGAATATTCTGCGAAGAAAGAAGAAGTGCATGAGATTGCTTTTGACTTACTAAATGGAAAAGGGAAAGGCACTTTTATATGGGAGCCGCTAAATACTTGGGAACAAATTTTTGACAAGCAAGGAAAATCAAACGAATATTTAAAATTATACGATAGTTTTAAAAATAAGTATTTACAAAAATAAGGATATGAATAAGTCAGCATTAGAAGCAGCATTTAAGAATCACTTTGGAACCACTTGTTTAATTGTGCGTTCACCAGGTAGGGTAAATATAATAGGGGAGCATACCGACTATAACGAGGGTTTTGTTTTACCAGCAGCAATTGACAAAGCAGCTTATGTAGCAATAGCAAAACGTGCCGATAATAAAGTTTGTATGTATGCAACCGCTTTTCATCAGGATTTTGAAACTAGTTTACAAGAAATTAAAATAACACCTCTAGGATGGCCCAATTATATTTTAGGGGTTATTGACCAAATACAAAAAGCAGGGGTGGAATTAAGTGGCTTTAATTTACTAATAGACGGCGATATCCCAATTGGCGCTGGGCTTTCAAGTTCAGCCGCTTTAGAATGTGCAACTTTGTTTGCCATAACCGAGTTGTTTGAGTTGCAATTCACAAAAATGCAAATGGCTTATATGGCGCAGAAAGCAGAACATGATTTTGCCGGCGTTAACTGTGGGTTAATGGATATGTTTGCTTCACTGTTTGGGAAGGAAGGACATGTGATAAAATTAGATTGTCGTTCATTAGAATATGAATATGTACCATTGGATATAAAAGGGTATAAAATTCTATTATTAAATACCAATGTAAAACACCAGCTTTCAAGTTCGGAGTATAATACACGTCGCATACAATGTGAACAAGGAATTACATGGATACAACAACAGGAGCCAACAGTAAATTCCTTAAGGGATGTAACTATTGAAATGCTTGAAAAATATGTGCTGCCTAAGGATAGCTTAATTTATAATCGTTGTAAATATGTGGTAGAAGAAAATATGCGATTGTTAAGTGCATGCGCCGATTTGCAAAATGGCAATATTGAAGCACTAGGTGAAAAAATGTTTGCGACACATGAAGGACTAAAATCATTGTATGAAGTGAGTTGCCCGGAACTTGATTTTTTAGTGGACCAAGTAAAAGGACACCCGGCTGTATTGGGTGCACGCATGATGGGCGGCGGCTTTGGCGGCTGTACTATTAATATAGTGAAAGAAGAAGCCATTGAAAGTTTGGTAGCCACCCTGCAACCATTGTATGAAAAACATACTCAAAAACCACTTACTCATTATATAGCATCCATTGAACAAGGCACAAGCGTGTTATAACTATTAAAAATTTTTTCCCTAATACAGAAAGACTAGTTCAGAAAGTCAAATTCAGAATGACTATTTCAATGAGCCTAATTCAAACCCCATATTAGTTTTCAAGTATTAATACGATCTAATAAATCTAATCAACTTATATATTTGTCCTAGTTCTTTCTTATAATAAAAACCGGGTCAGAGCATAGCAGTTTGAGTTTAGGAACAATTTTTTAACTTTTTTGCATTTTACTTATAACTGAAAAAAGACAATCGGGATAGTGAACGCTAGCTTGAGTTTCAGTCTATACCTATTTTGCTTATAACTAAAAAAGGTCAATGATTATAACGAACCCCAGTTTGATTTTGTGAACTTTATTTTAGCTGTATAGTACTTTACTTACAACTAAAAAGTATTAATGTGCTAGTGAACGTAATCTTGAGATAGGGAACATGATTTTAGCTGCATAGTAGTTTACTTACAACTGAAAATGATAAAAAGGATAGTGATACGTGGCTTGAGTTTCAGTATGTAACTAATTTACTTTTAATTAAAATGGCTCGTTACTGATAGTCAAAGCTAGATTGAGTTTCAGCGTGTACTGAATTCACTTATAACTAAAGTTCAAAATTCTTAAAATAAACATACTAGGATCTAATAGCTATTCAATTATTTGATTCGGGACCGCTCAAAATTTGATATGAAAAAAGTAAATAAATCTAATGCTCACAAAGATTCTTTGCAGCTTAAAACCTACAAGCTTAAAACTAAAAGCGCTTTGGCATATGGCTTGCAAAATAATTTCAATCCTGGTACTCATTATAAAGGTGACCTGGCAAAAAAACTAAATAAATGTCCTTCGGAAATTTCCAAGTATTTTTCCGGCAATCATAATTTTACTATTAATACGCTTTGTGAAATTGCATTTGCACTTGCAGTTCCCTTAAATGTTTTATTGGCTAATTGTAACTTACACCCTAATAGGATTAACTCATATGGGAAAGTGGCTCCAATTGAACGAGCCCCTTATTTAAGTGATGGGGAAAACGATTTGCCCATAACCATGAATGTCGAAGGTGATTAAAATAAAAATCAAATGTGGTCTCGCCAAGTCTGCCAGCCTTCGCTATGCTCGGCTGTCTTCTTCCCGTATTGAACTTACCCAAAGCCTTTCAAACATTCCCGATGCTCGTGATTGTTTGTCTTCTTCATCTTTCACCAACTTACGAAAGGAAGCTTTCGAAATTGTCTCAAAATGAAGAAGCCTCATCACTTTGTGTTGAGGCTTTGTGGTCTCGCCAAGAATCGAACTTGGATCTAGTGTTTAGGAAACACCTATTCTATCCATTGAACTACGGGACCATCGACCATCTAGTAGTCGAGGCGGCAAAAATAGCTACTTCTTATTGATTTTCACCATACTTATCGTATAAATACTTGGTTTAGGTGTATTTATAAACTTCAAATTGCTGTTTCAATCCTGCAACTTAAAGTAAAATTTAAATTTTATTAAAGGTAGTAATATTACTACCTTTAAGTGTTGGATATTAACAAGCTATTTATAGTATATGAAATCCAGCGAGCTACACAGAAAAATTAAAAAAAATGGTTGGGAACACTTCAAGACAGAAGGCAGCCATTATATCTATAAGAAAGAAGGGAAAAAATACCCAGTTCCTTATCATGGTTCAAAAGAAGTTGGATTAGGATTGCTTAAGAAAATGATGAAGGAAATGGATTTAAAATTTTAACTATGAAAACAATTAAAATTATCATTGAAAAAACCAAGGATAACTATTCTGCCTATGCACAAAATGTAGAAGGCATATACGGGGGTGGCGAAACAGTTGCAGAAGCTAAGGACTCAATTCTACATTCATTAAAACTTTTTAAAAAATATAACAACAAAAATTTGCCTAAAATGCTTCAGGGTGAATATTTAGTAAAGTATAAGTTTGATACCCAAAGTTTGTTAAACTACTACAAAGGAATTTTCACGAACGCATCCTTAGAAAGAATTACAGGAATCAAACAAAAACAAATTCAGCATTATGCTACTGGCTTGAAGAAACCAAGAACCGCTCAAAAAATTAAAATCCAAAATTCACTCCATGAATTAGCAGGAGAATTAATGGCCATAGAACTTTAAAAAGGGCAAAAATCCCTAAAATATTGGTATTTAGTCCTCGTTACATAGTTTCATAAATGATATTTGGTATCTTAGCAGTCTTAAAAAAGATCACCCATGAATTTCTATAACATAATTATAAAATACCGTTTTTGGCTAAGTTTAGTGGTTATTGCCGCTGGTTTAGGGCTTCAATTAGCTGATTTGGCTAACTTTTGGCCTGTTTTCCCTTTATATTTCCTTGGCTTAATTGGTATTCTAAGCCATTTTTTTATTGGTCCCCTACGTTTAGTGCAAGGTCCCATGGAAGCAGGTGACATGGACGAAGTTGAACGTATCCTTAATACGGTTTGGTTCCCTTCTTTACTTTATAAGCCTGTGCGCAGTACCTTTTATACTATCAAGGGTAATATTGCCATGGTTAAACAGGATTTTGATTCCGCTGAAAAACATTTAAAACATAGTAACGACCTTGGTTCAGCTATGCCTGAAGCCGAAGGTGCGAACAAATTACAATTAGGTATGATGGCTATGCAAAAAGGCGACACCAAACAAGGCGAAGCTTATATACGTGCAGCTATTCGTGCGGGTATTCCCGACAAAGAAAGTCAAGCAGTTGCTTTCCTAAGTATGTGTCAAATTTTTATGAATAAGCGTGAGTTCCGTGCAGCTAAAGATTATTTTAGAAAAGCAAAAGCTTGCAAGCCAACTACTAAACAAGTGGTTGACCAAATCAAAGAAGTTGAGAAATATATTTCTCGTATGCCTGGTTAATTGTTTTGAAAATTTTCATAACGTATTAATACATTATTATTG
>JBEDKT010000251.1:0-5502 GCA_041172025.1 Bacteroidota bacterium | reverse complement strand
AGATGGGAACATCTATTATAACGGAAAATTTGCCGCTGCTTATTTCTACAACAGAGAATTAAGTTTGGCCGAAATTCAACAAAACTACAATGCGTTTGCCACTAAAACAACGGCATATAATTCTAATACGATTGCTGTTTCTGTCAATGGCTCTATTCCAACGATATCAGTTATTGGCGATGCCTGTGCAAATAAAACAACCTTAAGCACGCCAACAGGATTATCATCCTATGCTTGGTACAAAGACAATGTGGCTATTTCTGGTGCTACAAATAATACTTATACACCAACAACAGCAGGAGATTACAAAGTTTTAGTTTCTAATGGCACTTGTACGAGTACTTCTGCTGCCACTACTATTTATATTTGTGGATTAACGGCAGAAGGAAAAATGATTCCTACAACTTCTTCTACAACATTAGTAAGTAATGAGGGAGGGGCTAATTTTGGTACAGGCTTAAATGATTTAGGTTCAATACTAAATACGACAAGCTTAACAACTTCAACAGGTACTATTGGCGCAACTACAGCAGTTTTAGGAGGTGTGATTAGCGCAACAAATGCGACAACATCTGGTATTGGTGTGATTTATAGTACAGATGCCAATTTTGCCACCTACTCAACCGCTACCATACAATCAAACGTTACAGCTGGAACATATACAAGTACAATTTCTGGTTTATCTTCTTTAACAACCTATTATGCGAAAGCATTTATTACAAATAAAGCGGGTACGAGTTATGGTAATGTGGTAAGTTTTACAACAGCTGCACCTCCTCCACCTGCACCGGGTGATGATTATGGAGGTGGTAAGGTATTTTATGTGTTTCAACCAGGTGATCCGGGTTATGTGGCAGGTGAATATCATGGATTAATTGCTGCAACTGTAGATTGCGATCAAGGTTATGCAACTTGGGGCTGTCGTGGTTGGCCTACAGGCGTAAGTCAATTAATTGGATCTGGCTATGCTAATACAATCACTATCCTTAATTGTAACGAGAATTTAATTGCTGCAAAAAGAGCTAGAGCATTTACTGGAGGAGGTTATACAGACTGGTATGTACCTAGTAAAGATGAGTTGAATTTATTGTATTTAAATAAGCACTTAGTGGGAGCAGGTAGTTTTGTTCATCAATATGGTCAGAACTATTGGTCATCTAGCGAATCAGACGCTAATTACGGAAGGTATCAAGATTTCAGTAATGGTTCTCAGCAATGGCAAGATAAAAATACCCAGATGCATGTTCGTGCTATTCGAACCTTTTAAATATTTTTATGAAAAAACTCTTCACTCTATTCTTCCTAATCTCTGTATTCGTTGCCAATGCGCAGGAATCTTTTTTTAAATCAAATAATAATTATGTTGCCCCACCATTAGCGCCTTTTCAGGCTCCGCCAATAGTTACAAATGGACTATTATTAAATTTGGATGCAGCAAACCCTGCAAGTTACTCTGGTACTGGAAATACTTGGAATGATATTAGTACGCAAAATAATCATGCAACTTTTGTAGGTAGTCCAACTTTTTCTTCCAATCCTGCTAGCTTTACATTTGGTTCTAACGTGATTGCCACTACTACAAAAAGTAATATCGCATTTGCTGAAGCTACTTTTATAGCTTGGGTAAATCCATCGCAAACACAAGGATCCTATACTGGGATTATATTTAGTAGAAGCGGTTTTGGAGGAAGTACAGTTCCTGCAACGGGTTTGGATTTGTATACTAATAATTCAATAGGATATCACTGGGCAGATAATGGGTCAACATATAATTGGAACTCGAATTTATTCGTACCCAATAATGCCTGGTCTATGATTGCTATTACGATAAGTGCCAATACTGCAACTGCTTATTTATGCAATGTAAATGGAATTATAACAGCAGTTAATTCTGTTTCTCATGCTGCCTTATCTGGATTTAATTTTTTTATTGCATGTGACCCGAGCGACCAGTCGTCTAGAGCTTTTAAAGGAAAAATAGCAACGGCTATGATTTATAATACTAAATTAACCTTATCAGATATTACTTCCACTTTTAACTTACAAAAATCAAGATTTGGGTTATAATTTTTTAACATGAAAAAACTCCTCACCCTATTCTTCCTGTTCACCGCATTTATTGCAAATGCGCAAAAGCCTTTTTTTAGAGGAAATAGTAATTATAAGGCAACATCATCGGTAACGCAAGCCCTTCCAATTATTACATCTGATTTATTACTATACCTTGATGCAGGAAACCCTATTAGTTACCCTGGTACAGGAAATATTTGGTATGATTTAAGTCCTAATTTAAACAATGGTACCTTGGCTACAACTACAATGGCCAATACTGCTGCAACACCAAAAAGTTTTACTTTTAATGGTACCTCTGGTAATAATGTAAGTTTTGTCTCTTCAAAATTTAATGTTCCATATACTGGAAAAACAGTGATGGTTGCCGCCAAAATGAATGCAAATTTTGGAACCAATTTATTCAGAGCCCTTTTTGGGAATACTGGTATCCGCAATTTTAATTTTTACATATATAACAATGGATCTGGTTATCAAATTCACTTTTCAGCAGGATCTTGGGGGCTAAGTGATGTTGTGCCACTAGTAACGGGTAAATGGTATTTATTTGCAGCTACACAGGATGCCAACACCATTCGGTATTACGTGAATGGGGTATTAGTAGGAACAACAACAGGAACTACAATACAGCAATATCAATCATCAACAAATGAATTTTTAGGTAACGCAGATAACTTTTGGTATGGAGAAATAAGCACTGCCTTAATTTATAAAAGAGGCCTGTCAGGTGTTGAAATTTTGCAAAATTTCGATGCTCTTAAAACTAGTTTAGGGTTATAAAAAAATATAAAATGAAAAAAATCTTCACCATTCTTATCCTATTTTCAGCGTTCGTGGCCAATGCGCAACATTCCCTTTTTAGGGCGAATAACAATTATATGGCTCCGGTTGCTCCAGTTCAAGGCGCTGCAATTATTACAAATGGATTGGTGTTAAATTTAGATGCGGGTAATCCGGCTAGTTATTCAGGAACAGGAACCACTTGGACTGATTTGAGTGGCAATGGAAATAATGGTACATTAGTTAATGGGGTAGCCTACAATGCAACCAACCAAGGGTCATTAATATTTAATGGAAATGGTAATGGAGGTGGTTCACCAAACCCATATGTTAGTTTACCCACATCAACTGCCTTTAATTTTGGTGCTGGAGATTTTACTGTAGAAATGTGGACTTATATTACTACCCTAAATCCACACCCTAATCTGCTCACCATAAATGGAAACAGCAATTGGTTTGCTGCAATAAGATTAGGATATTGGCAAGGGAATTTAGGTATTATTCAATCGTATAATGGTAATGCTTGGGATGCAAATTATAGCGTTCCCATTAATGTTGATGTTTGGTCGCATATTGTATTATCAAGAATTTCTGGAAATGTTAAGGTATATATCAATAATGTAGAAAAAGCAAGTTATTCATTACCTGGTACTTTAATGTCTAACGCAGAAAGTCAAATCGGACAATTAAATCATCCAAATACTGGTTATTTCAATTTGTCTGGTAAAATAGCAATCACAAATATCTATAAAGGCAAGGGCTTAACCTCTGCCGAAGTAAGCATCAATTTTAACGCCGTTAAATCAAGATTTAGTTTATAAGCCACTAAACTGAGCAATTTTTATCACGCAAAATATCTTGTTTTTAGGGAAATAACAAGGGTAGATGTTTGAGTATAAAATCATCAAAATTCATTTTTTTTAATGCACTCATAATGCACTCCCTAAGCACTGTATAAGCACATGTAAAGCACTAGCTGTTTGTAATTGATTTTTGAGTGGATTTAAACACCACCTACAAATTAAAAAATCCCTGAGGAATTTCTTCTTCAGGGATTTGTTTTTAATGCTTGTAATAAAGCAGAAGAACTTACTAGCCGAAACTATAAAACATCAGCTTTGTTTTCTTTATCTTAATCTGCTTTGATACCGTATTTATCTGCATATCGCTTGTATAATTGCTTATGCACATTATCTAAATTAATTGATCTGCCTTGTATATAGGCGGTGGTGATGTTGTTGCTGCGCATATCTAAGGCATCACCTTCAGAAATCACAATATTGGCATCTTTTCCTACTTCTAAAGTTCCAGTAGTGGCATCAATACCTAAAATTTTGGCTGTATTTGAGGTAATGGTTGCCAAGGCTTCTTCCTTGCTTAAGCCATAGGCCACTTCGGTACCCGCCATAAATGGAAGGTTATGTTGTTTTCTATAAGTGCTCACGCTCATGGCGATTAATATACCTGCATCGTGTAATATTTTAGCGGTTTTGTATGGAAGATACACATCATCGTCTTCGTTATCTGGTAATTGCTGACTTTCGTGCATAATAATTGGGACATGATGATCTTTTAAAAATCCAGTAATTTCTACGGCATCAGATGCGCCAAATAAAACCGGAGTGATGCCAAAATCTTCAAAAAACTGAACCGCTAAAATGATGTCTTTTTGAGCATCAACATTGACGATTGCTTTTTTGCTGCCATTAAATAAACCTTTCATCGCTTCAAAACGGGCGTTGGTTACTGCAGGTTGATCAATTTCGGCATAAGCTTTAGCCTCTGCAAAATAGCCTTTTAATTGTGCCATTTGCTTTTGGTAATTCTCTTTTTGTACTTCTTCCGGAATGCTTGGTCCAAAACGTCTACCGCTTCTGGTTTTTGATGTTGGCCAGTTAAAATGAACGGCTACATCTTTTTTGTAAGCCGCATCTTCCCAGTTCCAAGCGTCTAGTTGTACTACGGAAGATGTGCCAGAAACTAAACCTCCTATGGGTGCGGGTTGCGATAATAAAACGCCGTTTGATCGCACAGTTGCAATGATACGAGAATCGGTATTGTAAGCAATTAAAGATCTTACATGTGGGTTAATGGTCCCTGTTTCTTCGATATCTCTGGTGGCTTTTACAGATTCCACCTCGGTTAAACCCACCCCATTAGACGGGGCAATAAAGCCTGGATAAATTTGTTTTCCGTCTGCTTTAACAATGCTTGCGCCTGCCGGAACGGTATTTCCTTCTGATACAGAAACAATGCTTCCTTTACTAAAAACAATGGTTCCATTTTGAATCACTTTTCCGTTGCCAATATGAATGGTTCCACCTACAATGGCAATTACACCCGATTGAGGCTTTGCCGGTGAGATATTTGGCTGTGCAAAAGCAGCAGAAGCCATAATGCTTAATCCTGCGATGATATATGTTAGTTTTTTCATGTTTTTTTGAGTCAAATATTAGAGACCTAAGTCTAAAATTGTGATGAATTATTTTGTGCCAATTTGATTTGCCGAGAAATCACCTTCCAAGGTTTCGCAATCGTAAAGTGTTGCTTTTGTAAATGGCGGTCTTTGTGTTTTAGCCCCTCCATTTTTAGAATCCAACATTTTCTGAATCAAACGTGCTTCCTCGGTTCTTAAATCTTTTTCTTTTTGAG
>JBEDKT010000250.1:0-3343 GCA_041172025.1 Bacteroidota bacterium | reverse complement strand
GTGCATAAATACCTGCAGCAGCTAAAAAACCAGCTTGTCTCATTCCACCACCAAACACTTTTCTCCATCTCCTCGCTTTTTTTATAAAAGCGTTACTGCCTACTAAAACACTTCCAACTGGCGCACCCAACCCTTTACTCAAACAGATAGATATGGAATCAAATACACGACCATAATTAAGTGGTGCTTCCCCTTTATGTACGATGGCATTGAAAATTCTTGCACCATCCAAATGAAGGGCTAGTTTATGTTGATCCGTTATTTTCTTAATTTCTTCAAAAGTGGAAAAATCATAGCAGCTACCTCCGCCTCTATTAACGGTATTTTCTAAACTTACTAAACTAGTTGGAGGCTTATGCACGTCGTCGGCATTAATTCCAGCTAATATTAGTTCGGGGGTTAATCTACCTCTATCCCCGTGCAATAATTTAACGGAGCAACCGGCATTAAAGGCAATTCCACCACCTTCGTACTGATAAATATGGGATAATTCGTCACAGATTACTTCATCTCCTGCCTGCGTATGCGTTTTGATAGCTATTTGGTTGGTCATTGTACCACTTGGGCAAAATAGGCCAGCTTCCATGCCAAACATGGCAGCAGTAATATTTTCCAATGAATTAATACTAGGATCTTCCCCAAAAACATCATCACCAACTGGCGCAGCTTGCATAAATGCCAACATGCCTGGGGTAGGCTTGGTTACGGTATCGGATCTAAAATCAATCATTTAGCGAAGATAAAACGCAAGTTGGTATTAACCTTATTTTTTATATAAATTGGCCATTTTGGGGGTAAATTGTGTTCATAAAGCCTTTATAATCAATATTTGCTTTATTAAAGGCAAAATAGTACCTTTGCAGACTGACAACACTATACTATTTTAGTGATCCTGTCGTTATATACTTAAATAAATTCTTTGCATGAGGCAGCTTAAAATTGCTACACAGATTACGAACAGAGACTCTCAAGCGGTAGAAAAGTACTTACAAGAGATTTCTAAAATATCAATGATCAATCCTGAAGAGGAAACTACGTTAGCGCAACGTATTAAAATGGGTGACCAACGTGCATTGGACAAATTAGTTCAAGCCAATCTTCGTTTCGTGGTATCGGTTGCAAAGCAATACCAACACCAAGGTTTGTCATTGAGTGATTTGATTAATGAAGGTAACCTAGGTTTAATTAAAGCGGCTCAACGTTTTGACGAAACAAAAGGTTTTAAATTCATTTCTTACGCTGTATGGTGGATTCGTCAGTCTATTTTACAAGCTTTGGCTGAACAAGGCCGTTTGGTGCGTTTACCACAGAATAAGATAGGTACTTACAATAAAGCCAACAAAGCATACATGGCATTCGAACAAGAACATGAGCGTGAGCCTTCAACAGAGGAACTAGCTGGTATCTTGGAAATGTCTGAAACTGAAATCAATAATATTTTTCAAAGTAATACACGTCATACTTCATTAGATGCTCCGGTTCACGAAGCAGAAGATGTTGCAATGGGTGATTTATTGAAAGGTGGCGATGAGACAGACGAGGACGTTATGAAAGATTCTTTAAGAGAAGAAATCAGACGCGTTCTAAAATCACTAAGTCCAAGAGAAGCGGAGATTGTAAATGCTTATTTTGGTTTAGATGGTGAGAATGGAGTTACCATTGAACAAATTGGAATTAAATACGACTTAACTAAGGAAAGAATTAGACAAATAAAAGAACGTGCTATTAAACGTTTGCAAAAAGCAAGATATAGTAATGCGCTAAAAGCTTATTTGGGCTAAATAATAACAATACTTTAAAAGCCCCAACCGATCCAAAAGATTTGTCGGGGCTTTTTTTTATAGCTAATTTTAGCTACATCAAACATCGGAAAAAAGGAAATCATGGAAACAGAAAAAGTATCAATACTCATTATAGGATCAGGCCCAGCGGGTTACACAGCAGCAATTTATGCAGCAAGAGCAAACATGAAACCATTGTTATACCAAGGTATACAACCAGGTGGTCAGTTAACTATTACAACTGAGGTTGAAAACTATCCTGGTTTTCCAGATGGTATTCAAGGCCCTGATATGATGGTTAATTTTGAAAAGCAAGCTGCGCGGATGGGTACAGATATTCGTTATGGTTTAGCTACTAAAGTTGATTTTAGTGCAAGGCCTTATAAGGTTTGGATTGATGACGAAAAAATTATTGAAGCCGAGGCGGTTATTATATCTACGGGAGCAAGTGCAAAGTGGTTGGGTATTCCAAGTGAAGAGAAGTTTAATGGTTTTGGAGTGAGTGCCTGTGCCGTTTGTGACGGCTTTTTCTTTAAAGGAAAAGAAGTTGCTATTGTAGGAGCTGGTGATACGGCTGCGGAAGAAGCACATTATTTATCTAAAATGTGTACTACGGTGCATATGATTGTTCGTAAAGAAGCAATGCGTGCAAGTAAAGTAATGCAGGATAGGGTTTTAAATACGCCTAATATTAAAGTGTATTTTAATACAGAAACCGATGAAATTTTAGGCGATAAAACAGTTCAAGCTGTTCGTGTTAAAAATACTAAGACAAATGAATTGCAGGAAATTCCTGTTAGTGCATTCTTTGTAGCAATAGGTCACAAACCAAACAGTGATATTTTCAAGGACTATCTTGAAATGGATGAAACAGGTTATATCACTACTATACCTGGTACAACAAAAACAAATGTCGAAGGTGTATTCGCTTCTGGTGATGTACAAGATAAAAATTATCGTCAAGCGGTTACAGCTGCAGGAAGTGGCTGTATGGCTGCCTTAGATGCAGAACGTTATTTAACTTCAATTGGTCATTAATGGTTGACAGCAACTATATGCGTATAAGCTTAAATGATGTTCATTTTTTTGGATATCATGGTATTTATGAAGAAGAAAAAATACTTGGCAATACGTTTATAGTGAATTTATATGTTGACTTTTCACCGGCTCAAACTGTGATTAGAAATATTTCAGAAACGATTGACTATGTAACTTTATTCGAATTAGTAAAAGCGCGCATGGCTAAGCCAACTCCTTTATTAGAAACTATTGTTACTGAATTAGCTGAATCAATTTTAACTAATTTTTCTTTAGTGCATACAGTTTTTGTAAAAATCACAAAGTTGCAAGTTGCTATTAAAACACTGGAAGGAAATATGTCGGTTGCAATTACAAAAACTAGGTAGTAAAATTAAATTTTCTTATTCTTCCACTTATTGGATTTGATATACAAATAGGAAGGTATTAACAAGCTTGTCCAGTACACCAATTCACTCATCCATCCAATTGTTATAGGTAAGTTGTAATATTCCATTGTGGTATATACATAAATTACATAAATA
>JBEDKT010000249.1:0-7720 GCA_041172025.1 Bacteroidota bacterium | reverse complement strand
GTATCGGAGGAGCTGAGATTGCTCGTTCTGAGGAGATCAAGCAAGGTAGAGTACCTTTACATACTTTCAGAATGGACATCGACTATGCTAACGTGTTTGCGTTAACAGTGTACGGTAAAATCGGTATCAAAGTATGGATCTGCAAAGGTGAAGTATTAGGAAAGCGTGAATTAAATCCAAATATAATCGGTGGTAAAGAAGGTGGCGAAAGAGCTGACTTCCGTGGTGGAGATCGTCGTGACGACCGTCGTGATGATAGAAACAACGACCGTCGTGGTCCAGGTGCAGGAGCTCCAAGAAAAAGATAATTAATTAACTAAGAGATAACAATATAACAATATGTTACAGCCAAAAAGAAGTAAACATAGAAAACAACAGAAAGGACGTATTCGCGAAGTAGCGAAGCGTGGAACTTCTATTGCATTCGGTTCTTTTGCCTTAAAATCACTAGACCCTGTCTGGTTGACTAACAGACAAATAGAATCAGCACGTCAAGCAATGACACGTGCGATGAAAAGAGAAGGTAATGTTTGGATTCGTGTTTTCCCAGATAAAATTATTACTCATAAGCCTGCAGAGGTGAGAATGGGTAAAGGTAAGGGTAACCCTGAATATTGGGCTGCTGTCGTTGAACCAGGTCGTATCATTTTTGAAATCGATGGTGTTACACCAGAAGTTGCAAAAGTTGCTATGGGACTAGCGGCACAAAAATTACCAATCATGACAAAGTTCATTACAAGAAGAGATTTGTAATAAAACATAAAAAAAGTAATTGCTATGGCAAACAAGAAATATGATTTTAATAAAGGCTTAAAAGACCTAAACATTGCAGATTTAAATGCACGTGTTACTGAAGATCAATTAAGACTAAAAAAACTAGAGTTCGCTCACGCTATATCTCCTTTGGAGAATCCAATGAGCATTCGCGGACTTCGTCAAGACATTGCCCGTTTAAAAACGGAATTAAGAAAAAAGCAGTTAGGTGTCTAGAGTGATAATCTAATTAAAAAATTATGACAATGGTAGAAAGAAATTTGCGTAAAATGAGAATCGGTGTTGTAACTAGCAACAAAATGGATAAAACCATTACTGTAGCAGTTGAAAGAAAGGTAAAACACCCTATCTATGGTAAGTTCGTTAAAAAAACAACTAAATTCCATGCGCACGATGAAAAAGACGAGTGTACTATGGGTGATATCGTAAAAATCATGGAAACTCGTCCATTGAGCAAAACAAAACGTTGGAGATTAGTTGAAGTGGTTGAGAAAGCAAAATAATTTGCAATTTCAATTTTCAACAAGAAAGTAAATAAATCGTATTAACCCAACCTTGAAAGAGGGAGGACTAAAAGCTAAAAGCTAAATAAAATGATTCAGCAAGAAAGTAGGCTAAATGTAGCTGATAATAGCGGCGCCAAAGAAGTACTTTGTATAAAAGTACTTGGTAATAGCGGGCAAGACTTCGCAAGAATCGGTGACAAAATTGTTGTTACTGTGAAAGATGCGATTCCTGCAGGTGGTATCAAAAAAGGTACTGTAACCAAAGCTGTTATTGTGCGCACTAAAAACAAGTTACGTAGAAAAGACGGTTCTTATATCCGTTTTGACGACAACGCTGTAGTATTATTAAACAATTCTGACGAACCAAGAGGTACTCGTATCTTTGGGCCAGTAGCTCGTGAATTGCGTGATAAAGGATACATGAAAATTGTTTCATTAGCACCTGAGGTGTTATAAATTATAATAAAGTTATGAGTAATAGATTCAAACCCAAATACAGCATCAAAAAAGGAGATACCGTTGTGGTAATTTCCGGAGATGATAAGGACTTGAAAAAGCCTCGCACGGTATTGGAAGTGAATGTAGAAAAAGGACGTGTAATTGTTGAAGGTGTAGCCATTGCAACAAAACACACTAAGCCATCTGCATCTAATACAAAAGGTGGTATCGTTAAAGTGGAAGCTTCTATCAACATTAGTAATGTAATGTTATGGGATGCTAAAACAAGCGCGCCTACAAAAGTGAAGCGTTCAAGAGAGACAGGAAAATTAGTAAGAATTTCAAAAAAATCAGGGGAGGTAATTAAATAATGAGTACCGTAAAATACACTCCAAGATTAGCAGTTAAGTATACTAAAGAAGTTATACCTGCTTTATCTAAAAAGTTTGGTTACAAGTCTGTAATGCAAACTCCAAAGTTAGAAAAGATTTGCATCAACCGTGGTGTAAATGGCGCAGTAAATGATAAGAAACTAGTCGATATCGCTATCGATGAGTTGACTACTATTACTGGTCAAAAAGCTGTTCCAACTTTATCTAAGAAAGATATCTCTAACTTCAAATTACGTAAGGGTATGCCAATTGGTGCTCGCGTAACTTTAAGAGGCGAAAAGATGTATGAATTCTTAGATCGTCTAGTATCTGTTGCGTTACCTCGTGTACGTGACTTTAAAGGTATCAGCGACAAAGCTTTCGATGGCCGTGGTAACTACACATTAGGTGTTACTGAGCAAATCATTTTCCCAGAAATTGATATCGATAAAGTAAACAAAATCACTGGATTGGATATCACATTTGTGACATCAGCACAATCTAATGAAGAAGCTTACGAGCTATTAAAAGAAATGGGTATGCCATTTAAGAACATTAAGAAAGAATCAACTAATTAAAATATAATTATGGCAAGAGAATCTGTCAAAGCGAGACAAAGAAAGCGTGAAGCAACTGTTGCAAAGTTTGCTGAAAAACGTGCTACTTTAAAAGCAGCTGGTGATTATGCAGGCTTAGATAAATTACCTAAGAATGCTTCTCCAGTTCGTTTAAAAAATCGTTGTCAACTTACAGGACGTCCAAGAGGGTATATGAGATACTTCGGTGTTTCAAGAAACATGTTTAGAGACATGGCCTTAAACGGACTTATCCCAGGAGTTAAAAAAGCAAGCTGGTAGTTTTTTGATTTAAAAGAATCAAAAAAGATTGATTTAAGTTCATTTACTTGAATACTGAAACAAACAAAATTTAGAACTGATTTAAAATACTAATATGGTAACAGATCCAATAGCAGATTATTTAACAAGAATACGTAATGCCCAAATGGCGCAACACCGTATTGTTGAAATCCCTGCATCAAATTTAAAAAAGCGTATCACTGAAATTTTATACGATCAAGGATATATCTTGAAATATAAATTCGAAGAAGATACTAAACAAGGATTGATCAAAATCGCCTTGAAGTACGATGTTACCTCTAAGGTGCCAGCTATTCGTTCTTTAGAGCGTATTAGCCGTCCGGGTTTACGTCATTATGCAAAACCAGCTGAAATCAAAAGAGTAAGCAATGGTTTAGGTATAGCTATCTTAAGTACATCAAAAGGTGTAATGACAGATAAGCAAGCTAAAGCCAACAACGTTGGTGGTGAAGTATTGTGTGCTATCTCTTAATTGAGTAAAATTATTAATTCATTACTTAGTTTGCGTTTAAGCCTTTTAGTCGGGGCTGAAAACAGCTAAGTGAACATAAAATAAAAATCGACTATGTCACGTATCGGAAAAAAACCAGTTAGTATCCCAAAAGGGGTGACTATTACGGTAAAAGATTCAGTTGTAACTGTAAAAGGACCTAAAGGAGAATTATCTCAAGAAATTGATCGCGATATCACTATCGAAATCACTGAAACTGAGTTAATCGTTGGCCGTCCTACAGAACAAATTCGCCACAGAGCTATGCACGGTTTATACCGTTCTTTAATTAGCAACTTAGTGCATGGAGTTACTGTTGGTTACACAAAAGATTTAGAATTAGTGGGTGTGGGTTTTAAAGCAGTTCATGCAGGTAATGTATTAGACCTTGCTTTAGGATACTCTCACAATATTATATTTGAAGTGCCTAGTGAATTGAAAGTTAATACAACTACAGAAAAAGGACAAAATCCTAAAATTTTCTTAGAAGGAAGCGACAAACAATTAATAGGTCAAGTTGCTGCTAAAATCAGAGGATTACGTAAACCAGAACCATACAAAGGAAAAGGTGTGAGATATGTTAACGAAATCGTTAGAAGAAAAGCAGGTAAAGCAGCAGGTAAATAAACATTAAAAATCAATTTTTCCCGGCAGCATCGGGAGAACAAAAATAAATTATATGAGTAAATTAGCTCAAAGACAGAAAATCAGATATAGAATTCGTAAGAAAGTACAAGGTACTGCAGCGAAACCTCGTTTATCTGTATTCAGAAGTAACGCAGACATCTATTGTCAATTGATTGATGATGTTAATGGGGTAACCTTAGCGGCATCTTCTTCAAGAGAAAAAGATATCGTAGCACAAAAAGTTCCTAAAATTGATAAAGCTAAATTAGCTGGTCAATCTATCGCAAATAAAGCGATAGCTTTATCAATCACTACATGTGTATTTGATAGAGGTGGTAACTTGTACCATGGTAGAATTAAGGCCGTTGCTGAAGGTGCAAGAGCCGGTGGACTTCAATTTTAATTCGAAAAAAATACTAATAGAAAATCATGTCTAAAGTAAATGTAAATAGTAAGGTTAAGGCGGCAGGTGATGTAGAACTAAAAGAAAAAGTAGTTTCAATCAACCGCGTAGTTAAAACAACAAAGGGTGGTCGTACTTTTAGCTTTTCAGCTTTAGTAGTAGTAGGTAACGAAAATGGCGTTGTAGGTCAAGGATTAGGCAAAGCCAAAGAAGTTCAAGAAGCTATTACAAAGGGTATTGAAGATGCTAAGAAGAATTTAGTGAAAGTGCCTATTATGCACGGAACTATTCCTCATGAGCAATTAGCTAAAGATGGCGCTGCTAAAGTTTTAATCAAACCAGCTGCACACGGAGCGGGAGTTATTGCGGGTGGTAGCATGCGTGCTGTATTAGAGAGCGCAGGTATCACTGACGTTTTAGCAAAAAACTTAGGTTCAGCTAATCCACACAATGTGGTTAAAGCAACTATTAAGGCATTAGGTTTATTACGTGAACCAATCCAAATAGCTAAAACTAGAAATATTAAATTATCAAAAGTATTTAACGGGTAATTTTCTAATTTTTAGAAACTACCTTTTAAATATAAATATTCAATAATGAAAAAGATAAAAATCACTCAAGTAAAAAGCGGAATTGACAGATCTGAGCGTCAAAAGCAAACTTTGATCGCGTTAGGTTTGAGAAAAATGCATGCTTCTAAAGAAGTTGTGGCAACACCACAAATCTTAGGCATGGTCAATAAAGTAATGCACTTAATCACTGTAGAAGAAGTAGCTTAAATATCCTTAGGGATATTTTCGTTTTACTAATTATTTAAGCGAGGGGAGATTCCCCGAAAGTCAAAATCAACAAAATGAAATTACACAATTTAAAACCTGCAGAAGGTTCGGTACACAAAGCAATTAGAATTGGTAGAGGTGAAGCATCTGGTAAAGGTGGTACTTCTACAAAAGGTAACAAAGGTGGTCAGTCTCGTGCTGGTTACAAGAGTAAAATGGCTCACGAAGGTGGTCAAATGCCAATTCAACGTCGTGTTCCTAAGCGTGGATTTAAGAACATCAATCGTATTGAATACGTTGTATTCAACTTAGGTCAACTTGACCAATTGATTGAGAAATATGGTTTCACTGAAATCACTCCAGAGAATTTATACATGAACAGTTTGATAGCCCGTACTGATTTAGTTAAGGTTTTGGCAAACGGTGAATTGAAAACTAAAATTAACTTCAGAGTTAACGCTGCTAGTAAGAAAGCACAAGATGCTATTGTTGCTGCTGGTGGTACCATTGAAATTATTTAAGATTTTTAATGTATATTCGAGACGCGTTTATAATGCGTCTTTTTAATTTAAACTCTGATGAAAAAATTATTTGATACTTTAAAAAATATTTGGGCAATTGACGATTTGCGTAGCAAAATTCTTGTCACTTTAGCCTTAGTATTAACTTATAGAATTGGTGCTCAAATCACATTGCCAGGTATTGATCCTTTGGCAATTGAAGCTGCTCAAAAGGCAGGAGGCGGCAGCAATGGTTTATTAGGCATTTTTGATATGTTCGCTGGGGGTGCATTCTCTCAAGCGTCTATCTTAGCGCTTGGTATCATGCCATATATATCTGCTTCTATTTTTATGCAATTGATGACCATCTTAGTTCCTCAATTACAAAAAATTCAAAAGGAAGGAGAAAGTGGCAGAAACAAAATCAATCAATGGACTCGTTATTTAACAGTAATCGTAACTGCTTTCCAAGCAGGAGCGTATGTTGCTTTTTTAAATAGTCCTGGTTATGCTGAAGCATTAATTCCTGCATACAAACCCTTCTTCTGGTTTTCTACTGTGATCACATTGTCAGCGGGTACTTTATTCGTAATGTGGTTAGGAGAGAAAATACAAGATAAAGGCTTAGGAAATGGTACTTCAATCATTATCATGGTTGGTATCTTAGCACGTCTTCCACAATCAATCATCATGGAATTTGGTTCTAAGAGCCAAAAAGGTGGTGGTGGTTTATTAATATTTTTAATTGAGGTTGCTATTTTAGTAACTATCATCATGGGCTTAATTGTATTAGTACAAGGTGTTCGTAAGATCCCTGTAACTTATGCGAAACAAGTAATTGGTGGTGCTCAAGTAGGTGGTGCTCGTCAGTTCTTACCTGTAAAGGTGAATAGTGCTGGTGTAATGCCAATCATTTTTGCACAAGCAATTATGTTCTTGCCTACTTTGGTTTCTTTTACAAATTTAGATTCTGCGCAAGGTATTGTACGAATTTTCAATGACCATAGTAACCTTTGGTACATGTTAATTTATTCAGTAATGGTAATTGGATTTACTTTCCTTTACACAGCTTTAATATTTAATCCTAAGCAAATTTCCGAGGATTTAAAACGCAATAATGGTTTCATCCCAGGTGTTAAACCAGGTCAACCAACTACCGACTATATTGGTGCAGTTATGGATAGAATTACTTTACCAGGCGCTATACTATTAGCTTTGGTTGGTATCTTACCAGGATTTGCTCAGAAATTAGGGGTTACACAAGGTTTTAGTACTTTCTTCGGAGGAACATCTTTATTGATTATGGTAGGTGTTGTTTTAGACACCCTACAACAAATCGAAACGCATTTATTGATGCGTCAATACGACGGATTAATGAGTACGGGAAGAATGCAAGGAAGAAACCCAGTGTCAGGTTCTCCAATTTAAGAATTTTTGTGAAATATTTATATTGCAAACCTGTCCCTTATAAGACAGGTTTGTTTTTTTAGAAAACACAATGAAAAAAGAAACATTTATACTATGGTGCATATAAAAACAGAAGAGCAAGTAGGTTTAATGAAACAGGCAGCTTTATTGGTAAGTAAAACCTTAACTGAAGTGGCTAAAGTTTTAAAGCCAGGCATGACTACAATGGAAATTGACAAATTGTGTTATGAATTTGCAAAGGATCATAAAGGTGTTTTATCTTTTTATAATTATCATGGTTACCCTCATAATATTTGTGCTTCTGTAAATGATGTGGTAGTGCATGGATTCCCGAACAATACGCCACTTAAAGACGGCGACATTGTTTCTATCGATTTTGGAGTAATATTAGACGGCTGGCATGGCGACCATGCGTATACTTTCATTTTAGGAGAAGTTGCCCCAGAACTGCTACAATTGGTAAAGGTGACCAAGGAATCCTTATACAAAGGAATTGAACAAGCAATTGTAAATAACAGAGTTGGAG
>JBEDKT010000248.1:0-6634 GCA_041172025.1 Bacteroidota bacterium | reverse complement strand
AGGTAACTTATATGACGAAGCCCATATTTTGAAAATAGCAGCAGCTTATCAAGCTGCTACAAAATGGAATAAAATACATCCTGTATTATTTACCAAATAAACGAGTCGCATGAATATTATTAAAAAATTGCCCATCAATGAACTAGGCTATGGTTTTATTAAAGATTTGCCAAAAGGGAAAGATGAATATTATTTACGCAATCAACAAAACAGGAGCGGCAATAAACACCGAAGCCTAACTGCACTTGAAATTGAAATTTTGGTGCGTAATAGGAACACGAGTGACGACTGGAGTAAATTATTGGTATCAGAGGCATTTAACCCTGAACTAGTTAAAAACTGCTCTTTTTTTGGGCTTGTTAGAATTGGAAACTTAGAAAGAACTTGCCTATCATTTAGTGATTTAGTGGTACCTGTTGGTATATATAATTCGACTATTATAAGTGCGGACTTTGGAAATAATGTAGCCATTCATAATGTAAACTACTTGTCGCATTATATTATTGGAAATGAAGTAATCATTACGAATGTAAACGAGTTAGTCACCACTAACCATACAAAATTTGGAAATGGTATTATAAAGAAGGGGGAAGATGAATCGGTTCGTATATGGATGGAGTTGTGCAATGAAAATACTGGCAGAAAAGTGTTACCCTTTAATGGTATGACATCAGGTGATGCTTATTTATGGACAAGAAATAGACATGATGATACCCTTCAGCAAAAATTTATTGAACTAACTGAAAAAAGATTTGACAACAAACTTGGCTATTATGGAAAAATTGGTGACCGAACAGTAATTAAAAACTGTAAAATTATTAAAGACGTGTGGATAGGTTCTGACGCCTATTTAAAAGGTGCAAATAAAATAAAAAATATTACTATTAATTCAGCTCCAGAAGCAAGGACACAAATTGGAGAAGGATGCGAATTAGTGAATGGTATCATAGGATATGGATGTAGAATATTCTACGGAATTAAGGCAGTAAGATTTATACTTTCCGACTATTCTCAATTAAAATATGGTGCAAGATTAATTAATTCCTTTTTGGGACCCAATGCCACCATTTCTTGCTGCGAAGTATTGAACTCGCTTATTTTCCCAGCTCACGAGCAACACCATAATAATTCATTCCTGTGTGCGGCGCTCGTAATGGGGCAAAGCAATATTGCAGCCGGTGCCACTATTGGATCAAACCACAATAGTCGTGGCGCGGACGGAGAGGTTATAATGGGAAGAGGCTTCTGGCCAGGACTATGTGTAAGTATTAAACACAATTCAATTTTTGCAAGTTTTACTTTATTAAATAAAGGCGACTACAATTACGAACTAAATATTCCTATTCCTTTTTCATTAGTAAGTAATGACCCTGTTAAAGACGAATTAATAATTATGCCGGGTTACTGGTTCTTATATAATTTTTATGCGTTAGCGCGCAACGCATGGAAATATGTGGACAGAGATAAACGAATTACTAAATCACCCATTTTTGAATATGCTTATTTAGCGCCCGACTCCGTAAATGAATTAATACATTCAAAGAAAATAATCGCTATTGCGGTAGCTAAAGCGCACCTGGCAAAGGAGAAGAAAACGGCACAATTAAACGAGGATAAATTAATACTCCTAGGTGATAAATTGTTAACCACAAAAACTAGTCGAGAGATTGCTAAATTAGATGTGTTTGTAGAAGGCTTTGAAAACAGTAAACGCAAAACTAGGCTTATAAAGTGTCAGGAAGCTTATCAGGCATTTGATGATATGCTTTTCGTGTATGGAATGGACGGTTTACTGAATTGTGTTGAAGACAAAAACGGAAAGGCAGTGATGAGCACCATTAAATCTATAAATACAAACGAAAGTGATATTGAATGGTTTAATGTTGGCGGGCAACTTATCCCACAAAAAAATGTAAAAGCTTTACTAAATAAAATAAAAGCCGATAAAGTTACTGAATGGGATCAGATTCACGAATTCTATGAAAACGCCTCCCTGAAATATGAAAAACAAAAGACGAACCACGCATTATACACATTGGGATTAGTTACACAAACAAAGGTAAATGCAATAAGTATTAAGCAACTAAATGATTGGTTAGACAGGTATCTTTTAATTCAGCGACACACCACTAAAAGCATTCAACAAACAAGAGCCAAAGACTATAGTAACGACTTTAGAAAAATGGTTTATTTAAATGAAGAAGAAATGAAAGCAGTTGTAGGCGACATTAAGGATAATGGATTTATTAAAGAAAACGCCGCTGCACTAATTAATATAGAGAGCGGTATTACTTCCTTAAGAAATCAATTAAAAATTAAATAAGTTTATACCAACTCCTACTTGCCATTGCTTTGTTTTCCATTGAGCCTCGTCATTTAGTTGTGCTTGAAGTTCATTAAACGAAGCAACGTTTTCCATGCCAATTACATACCTGCCATAAAGGAAAAAGCCGCCTAAATCAACTTTAGCGCCACCTACAAATGCAAATTCTCCGTTTTTAAAAGCAAGAGAAGCATTGTCAATGCCATCTTTTTTCTGGTCTATCAATATTGAATACTGAGGCCCCGCTTGTAGTAAAAATCCTTTAAACGGTTTTACTTGTAACAATACAGGAATGGCTAAGTAGTTTAAATGATAGGTTTCTGGTTTAGTAATGGTATTCACTGAAAGGTTTAGCGGATTAGGGCCTGCTTCTAATTTCGTTTGTGTTAAAATAACTTCTGGCACAAGACTAATTGCTTTGGTAATACCTAATTGTACAGTAGCTCCAATATGGTAAGACGCCGAATGCCTGTCTACATAAACATTGTTAACAGACGATAAGTTCTGCCCTACTTTTATACCAATTGCAAATTTTTGCTGCGCACTAGCTTGTAACGTAACAAGTAATGTAAATAAAACAATAATTTTTTTCATAAAATAGTTTGTGTTGTTAGTAAAACGCCTGAGATTAAAATTAGTTACTAAGGGAGGTTCTATTTATTAAATCAAGTTTATGAAATCAAAATTAAACTAATTCAATCAAAGTAACCTCAGGCATAATACCTACCCTGCCTGGATAGCCTAAAAATCCAAAGCCTCTATTCACGTATAATTGCTGCTCGCCATTCTTATAAATACCCGCCCATTGCTTATACACCCATTGCACAGGACTCCATTTGAAGTAAGGATTTTCTAAACCAAATTGCATGCCATGTGTATGTCCCGATAGCATTAAATCTATCTGAGGATATGCTGTAATCACTTGTGCGTCCCAATGGCTAGGGTCATGACTCATTAAAATAATTGGGTCTTCTTTGTGAACTCCCTCCATGGCAATATCCATTTTCCCATATTTAGGAAACCTCGCTTTCGCTCCCCAATTCTCAATTCCAACTAATTGAATGTAGGCGCCCTCCTTCACAATTCTAACATTTTCATTCATTAGTAAACGCCATCCTAAATTGTCATGCACTTGCATTAGGTCTTGCAAATTTTTTGTTTTTGCTTCGGGACTATCCCAACTCACGTAATCCCCATAGTCATGATTCCCTAAAATACTAAACACGCCCTGTGGCGCTTTTATTTTATTAAATACTTCCATCCAATTAGTCATTTCTGTAGCCCTGTCGTTTACTAAATCTCCAGTAAACAAAACCATGTCCGCGTTTTGTTGTTGAATTAAGTCAATTCCTTTTTTAACAGCTTCTGGGTCCTTTAAACTTCCACTATGAATGTCACTAATATGAATAATTTTAAAACCAATAAAAGCGCTAGGCAAACCTTTAATTGCCACTTTCTTTTTTACTAATTTATAATTATACTTATTGCCAAAACCATAAAGCAAGGAAAAGAAAAGGGTCGACGAAGCGCCAATACCTAACCAACTTAAAAAAGCCGAACGAGGGATGCCATTTTCGGTAGTCATGAATTTTGCACCCGTAGAAGAAGCAATTTGACCGACAGTCCAAAAAGTACCTCTTCTAATATCATCTATTAAAAAGAAAAGTACCATAAAAACCTGTGCCATTACCCAACCTATACTAATAGAAAAAATATATTGCCTGAAATAGGGATTAGTAATGAATGGGAAAAGCAGGAACGATCCAAGGCTAATAACACACAAAGTCCAATAAACAACATTAATGGTCATTTTGGTGCTGGCCATGGTCCCTTGAAACAACCCCCTTAGTACCTGATAAATGTAAAAGTCAATTAGAATTAATACCACCACTAAGATGAAAAGAAATAAAGGGTTTCGCATATTGTTATTTAAAGGGTAAAATTACGGTCAAAAGCCTCATGAATCGTCAATTTAATACCTAATTGTTACCATTTATCCCGTATTTTTGGCACAAATTAAGGATACCCATTTTATGGCAAGAATTATAGGAATAGCGAATCAAAAGGGGGGAGTTGGAAAAACCACTTCTGCAATTAATATTGCTGCAAGTTTAGCCGTATTAGAATACAAAACATTGTTAATCGATGCTGATCCTCAAGCAAATAGCACTACAGGGGTAGGATTTGATTTACATAATATTACCACTAGTTTGTATGATGGTATGATTAATCATACCCCTTTATCAGATATAGTCTTAAAAACCGAAATTCCACACCTAGATTTAATACCCTCTCATATTGATTTAGTAGGCGCAGAAATAGAATTAGTAAACTTTCCTAATAGGGAAAACGTACTAAAGGAACTTTTAGTTCCAATTAGGGACCAATATGATTTTATCATTATTGACTGTTTACCTTCTTTAGGTTTAATTACCGTTAACGCATTAGTTGCGGCTGACAGTGTAATTGTACCTGTACAATGTGAGTTTTTTGCATTAGAGGGATTAGGGAAATTATTGAATACCATCAAAATTGTACAAAGCAGGCTGAATCCTGAATTGCAAATTGAAGGCATTTTAATGACCATGTATGATGGTCGCTTACGTTTAAGCAACCAAGTAGTTAGTGAAGTAAGAAAGCATTTTGATGACATGGTATTTTCTACCATCATTCATAGAAATACAAGATTAAGTGAAGCGCCAAGTGTGGGCAAGCCTGTTATTTTGTATGACGCAGATAGTAAGGGAACAGTGAATTACTTAAACTTGGCAAAAGAAATTTTACAAAAAAATGGCATGACCAACATGAGTAATGCCGAGCGCATAATTGATTAACTATGAGCAAGAGTACACCAAGTAAGGATTTAATAGGAAAAGGACTACGTTCTTTGTTACAAAATATGGATGCAGAGTTTAAAAACCCTGCAGGAAAAGTGCAACCCGCTGCAATTGAAAAAGCAGTTGCGAGCAACCGTATTCTTTTATCAGACATACAAGTAAATCCAAAGAATCCAAGAAAAGATTTTGACGAAAAAGCATTGAAGGAATTAGCTGACTCACTTAAAATGCATGATTTAATACAGCCGCTTACTGTTGCTGTATTAGCAAATGGCAAGTTTCAGTTAATAGCAGGTGAAAGAAGATTCCGCGCAGCTAAAATGGCTGGGCTTACCGACGTGCCTGCTTATATTAGATTAGGCAACGATAAAGAATTATTAGAATTAGCATTACTAGAGAATTTACAAAGAGTAGATTTAAACGAAATTGAAATAGCACTTAGTTACCAACGTATGATGGACGAGTTGAATTATACACAGGAACAAGTTGCTGAAAGAATGGGTAAAGACCGTTCAACTATCTCCAACTATATTCGTTTACTTGAATTACCCCCAAGCATTCAGTCGGCTGTTAGAAGCGGCCGTATTAGCGTGAGCTTGGCAAAATTACTTATTGGAAAAGAAATTGATAAGCAATTATTCCTTTTTAAAGAAATTACGGAGAAAAATTTAACTGTAAGGCAAACGGAAGAATTGATTAAGAAAATGGGGCATGCTAATAAAGCGGGTGCTACTCAAAATAAAAATCAGCTTTCTCCTGTTTATAAAAAATTAGAAGATAAATTATCAAGTCACCTTTCTGCTAAAGTGGAACTACAACATCAAAAAAATGGTAGTGGAAAGATAACAGTAGCATATACTGATTTAAATAGTCTTAATAAGATCCTAGAAGCGATGCAAGTAAGTATCAGCTAAGATTCATTTATATAACAAGGAATACTAAAAGGATGAGGCGAACAATATTATTGATGCTGCTATTTTTAACACAGCTAAGCAGCTGGAGCCAAGATTCCAACTATTTAAAAACAACCGACACCCTTCCGCATCATATACCTAGCAGGGCTACCAAAAGGTCGGCATTAATTCCTGGTTGGGGACAAGCTTACAATAAGCAATACTGGAAAATTCCTATCGTGTACGCAATTTTAGCAATACCCGCAAGCACTTATGTGTACAATACCGACATGTACAATAAAACCAAGTTCGCTTACGATGCCAGGTTTAAAGAAACATTGGGAGATGTTAGTGACATCCCACTGATAGACCCCTCGTTAAAAAGCTTAAGCTTAGGTTCCTTGCAGAGTTATAGAAATATTTTTAGAAAGGATAAGGATTATTCTATCATGTGGTTTATTTTGGCATGGGGTATTAATATAGTAGATGCTACAGTAGCTGGACATTTAAAAGAATTTGACGTAAGCAATAACTTGTCATTGCGCATTGAACCTTATTCACAGCCATTACTAAAGCAATCT